>CAYZXG010000008.1:0-12579 GCA_964482365.1 uncultured Candidatus Saccharibacteria bacterium
TTTGTTAAGGGATTTCATAGCAGCATCCCTTGTGAGAACAAAGCTTATGTACTCTGTTCTATGAAGATTGGCGCTCATATGACTTGATCTGTTGGATACGTTCTTTTTCCTCACGCTGTCTTCGTTTGCTCGGTTTCTCAAAATATTGGTTATATTTTACTTGATCAATAACTTTTGCTTTCATAACTTCATAGTTAAAACGCCTAAGCATTTGATCAACCGATTCCCCTTGTCGAACAGCAACGCGAACATTTACCGAACGACTGGAGTCGTCTTGGGTAACATCTTGTTGATTTGCATCAAGAGTTTTTACAAACGCTGGTGCAGTATCTGTATCCATATCTGAACTTTGTTTTGATTGTTTATTATTTTTATTTGCCTGTCTTGGCACATTAAACACCTCCTAAATTGTGCTTTCATGTAGGCAAAAAGTGCCTACACGATTATCTGCCATTATACGTCGTCATGTGAAATGAAGCAAGTAGTGAGAATTTATGCCTGTGCACAGGTATAATTCTTTTTGACATTGCCACTAGAATTAAGTAAGAGGTACACGAGGTAACCCACATACTGTATATGACGAAAAAAAAACCAGCCGAAACAAAAAGAACAAAAAAGAAAACGTCGGAAAAACCTACAAAGCAGGGTTATAAAAATCTTGTCATAGTTGAGTCTCCGACCAAAACTGCATCTATCGCTCGATATCTTGGAGACGACTATGCGGTGGTAAGCTCAAAAGGCCACATCATTGACCTACCCAAAAGCGAGATTGGCATTGACACGAAAAACAATTACAAACCTGACTACACGCCCATGCATGGGAAAAAAAGTGTCATTACCTCATTAAAAAAGGATGCAAAATCTGCACAAACAATTTTTCTCGCAACTGACTTGGATCGAGAAGGTGAAGCAATTGCCTGGCATATTGCGAGTGCGCTTGATGCATTAGATGAAAAAGGACGGCTTAAAAAGGACGCACCTATTAAACGGGTTGTTTTTGCTGAAATCACCAAAGAAGCCATAACAGAGGCTTTTAATAATCCACGCGAATTAGACTATGACCTTATTGACGCATATCAGGCCAGGCGTGTTCTTGATCGACTCGTTGGCTACACGTTAAGCCCACTTCTGTGGAAAAAAATCCAGTACGGACTCTCGGCAGGACGTGTTCAATCAGTCGCAGTACGACTTGTGTGTGAGCGAGAACACGAGCGCGATGAATTTAACCAGACTCCCTACTTTAGGATAATTGCCTCCCTTACTAATAACGATCAACCGTTTAATGCAGAACTGTCCGAAATTGACGGCAATAAAATTGAAACCAAAGAAACGATTACCTTATTTACCGGAACGTATAATTTTTCTCGCACAATATTGACCACACAAGCTGACGCCGAAAAACACCTCACAACGTTACGGACGTACCACTCACTCCTTGCGTCAGCAGTTGAATCAAAAACCACAACAAAATCTCCGCAGGCACCTTTTACGACAGCTTCGTTGCAACGCGCCGCCCAAACGTATCTGTATATGACTGCAAAATCTACCATGCGCAACGCACAAGCATTATATGAACAAGGACACATTACCTACCATCGAACGGACTCAACACATCTTTCTGAGGTATTTATTACTGACGCACGTGCATGTATTGAAAAGACATATGGTGCTGAATATGTACCCAAAGAACACAACGTCTATACAGATAAAAAGAAGCGAACCCAAGAAGCACACGAGGCGATTCGACCAACGCACGTTGAGGGTTGGGAACAAACGCGTGAAACAATTTTTAAAACGTTAGGAGAAAAAGAAGCATCTCTTTTTGAGCTTATTACGCGGCGTGCGCTTGCCTCGCAGGCAGCGAATGCAATCTACCAAAACACCACCATTACCCTTACCCCACCTGAACATCCAAAAACCTACACCTTCAACGCAAAAGGCTCTATCATCACATTTCCGGGCTTTCTGTCTATTACTAAATCCATGGGTGAGGATACAATTCTTCCTCCAATAACTCAAGGACAACAAGTTACAGTAAGCGAATTTATATCGACTGAACACAAAACGTCTCCCCCGCCCCGCTATACCGAAGCATCTCTCATTAAAGCGCTGGAAGATCACGGCATCGGCAGACCAAGTACCTATGCGCCAACTATCGATACTATTCAAAATCGGCAATACGCCCTTAAAGAAAACAACGCCTTTGTGCCAGAAGATTTTGGAATCGCGGTAAACCATCTGTTAGTGGATCATTTTCCAATCGTTACCGACCTTGACTTTACCGCTGAAATGGAACAAAAGCTTGACGATGTAGCAGAAGGAAAAGTTGCATGGCAAAAAGTTATCGGGGATTTTTACGAACCGTTTGAAAAACGAGTACACGAGGCAGAAGAAACCATACAACGAGATGATTATAAAGTGCTCAAAGAACTTACCGAAACATGTCCAGAATGCGGCAAAAACTTGCAGCTCAAACTGGGAAAGTACGGAAAGTTTTACTCGTGCTCACATTTTCCTGACTGTAAGTTTGCCAAACCATTTTTGGAGTTAATTGGTATGAAATGTCCTACCTGCAAAGACGGCGAAGCGATTGTACGACGAACACGATTCGGAAAAAAATTCTTTGGGTGCAGCAATTACCCCACCTGTACGTGGGCAGAATGGAAAGACCCCCGAACACCACAAGACGAGAAACAACAAACATCCGTAAAAGAAGATCAAACGCCCGAGCAAAACACGCCCTAAATATTTATTTCGCATGTTATAATCACTCTGATGTCACACCCGTCACTACCAACGCTTGAAGAGATGCTCGAAGCTGGAGCCCATTTTGGTCACCAAACCAATAAGTGGCACCCTGCAATGAAGAAGTTTATTTTTGACGTACGGGAAGGTATCCATATTATTAATCTTGAAGACACATACCAACGTCTTGACGCCGCTCTTGAATACATCTCACAGCACGCAGGCGGGGACAAAAAGGGAGGCATCGTTTTTATTGGTACCAAAAGACAGGCAGCCCCAGTTGTACAAGAAAAAGCTAAAGCAGCGGGAGTTCATTACGTGATTAACCGCTGGCCTGGTGGACTCATCACCAACTATAAAGAGATTAAAAAGGCTATCGCTCACTACAACGAATTGGGTGAATACATGAATGACCGAGACGAGTTTGAAAAAAACTCAACACGCGATCGTTTTGCAATATCAAAAGAACGAACTAAGTTAGGCGAAATATTTGAAGGAATCTCAACGCTTACTGATGCGCCATCACTCCTGGTAATTGTTGACCCTCGACGCGAAAAAACAGCACTTAATGAGGCGCGACTAAAACACATTCCAACCATTGGAATTGTAGACACCAACACCAATCCTGGACTTGTTGACTTCCCCATTCCTGCAAACGATGACGCACTCAAAAGCATCGAATTAATTATGGAAGCAATATGTAGCGCAATTATTCTTGCAAATGACACGGAATCGACGAATGATGATACAGTCAAAAAACCTAAAAAAGCAAAAAAGACCGCGACTAAATCAAAAAAGGATTAGTAGTTACTACCACTAGCATTATGGATATTGAAACAATAAAATCTCTCCGCGAAGAAACAGGTGCTGGAATCATGGACGTTAAGAAAGCATTAGCACAGACCAACGGAAACCGTGAAGAAGCATTACACATCTTGTCTCAAAAAGGCCTCGCAAAAGCAGAAAAACGTGCAGATCGTGAAGCAACAGAGGGAATTATCTACTCGTATATACATCTTGGTGGAAGTGTGGGCGTACTGATTGAACTAAATTGCGAAACGAGTTTTGTTGCTAAAACAGAAGAATTTTCACTTCTTGCACGGGAAATTTGTTTGCAAATTGCCTCAATGAAACCAGAACATGTTGAGGAACTTTTGGAGCAGGATTACGTTAGAGATACGAGCAAAAAAGTATCTGATCTTATTGCCACACTAACTGCAAAAACTGGAGAAAAAATATCTTTAAAAAACTTCACCCGTTACGGGTTAGGAGAATAATTCCTCCCTACCATCCTCCCCAATAGATAACATTTGCAAAGAGTCTTCCCGAAAACCTGTATCTCAAAACACACTTTATCCTTGTACAAAGGCAAACTAAACATTCGATGTTTAGGTGTATTTCACTCATCGATCCTGTCTCTCAAAAGACAAAGAAGTAATTATTAACTACTTATCCAAACAGGATCTAAGCGCTGAGGACATCGATTATGTGATCTGTACACATGGTGATGCCGATCATACGAGTAACAACAACCTCTTTCCCAATGCAAAGCTCGTTTTGGGTAGCTATATCATAATGATATAATATTTTTACTATGATAGATACGATGCTTTCAGATGCCCAAAAAAAGTTTGAGTCAACTAAAAGCTATCTCACTCAAGAACTTGCGATCATGCGAACTTCACAGGTTTCGCCAGCACTTATTCAAGACGTAGAAGTTCCGGCATACGGTGGAACATATCCCCTCAAAGAACTTGGCGCCATTTCACTTTCGGATGTAAGCACGTTAGTCGTTCAAGTTTGGGATCAAAGCGTTATCGATGGCATTGCAAAAGCACTCACAGAAGCACAACTCGGCTCCCCTCCTTCGGTTGACGGCACCATAATACGAATATCAATACCCTCAATGTCAAAAGAGCAACGAGAGAACATGGTAAAAGTGGTCAAACAAAAATCAGAGGAAGCAAAGATCGCGGTGAGAAACATTCGACAGGAAAAGAACAAGTCCTTTGATGAGATGGAAGAAAACGGAAAAATATCAGAAGACGAAAATGCACGAGCCAAAAAAGACCTTCAGCAAATGGTGGATGATTGCACTAAAGAAATTGATACTCTTCGAGACACTAAAACCGATGCCCTTCTTTTGTAGATCAGTTTTTTACGTAGGATACAATTAATCCCATGACCATGATTATTACCTCACTACTCGTTCTCTCGTTTATTATCATTGTCCACGAGTTTGGACATCTTGTTGCCGCAAAATTAACCGGCATGAAAGTCGAGGAATTTGCACTCGGGCTTGGACCAAAACTAATAACGCTTTATAACGACGGCGAAACAACCTACGTGGTTAATATGTTGCCCATTGGTGGATATGTGAAAATCTATGGCGAGAACGCTATTCCAACCGAACAAACAGAAAGATCGTTTGGACAAAAACCAGTGTGGGCTCGCGCAATTGTTCTAGCAGCGGGCATTTTTATGAATTATGTCCTTGCACTTTTTCTTATCGGTGGACTACTCACTTTTGCCGGAGAACCCGTTACCACTATCACCTTACCCATTACATCGGTATCCGAAACCTCTCCTTTTATCGAACAAGGCATCACCAGTAACGCGATTATCACGGGGTATCTCGATGATCAGGGAAACAAAAAACAGATTACAAATAGTGCAGAATTTATTGAATTTATAAAAGATCACGCCGGTACCAACGTGACCGTAACAATGCTAAAAGATGGCGACTCGATAATATCACCCGAAACATTAGTAACAATCGTCCCTCGAATATCACCTCCCGAAGGAGAAGGAGCACTCGGGATAGGCATACAAGAGAGCTACACCGTATCTTATCAGGATGTTGCCGCCCTATCTATTGTTCCGCGCACGTTTAGCGTCACGCATTCATTGCTAGGTGCCATGACCAAAGGACTCGGCGACATGGTTTCTAATCTATTTACAAAAGGAACGGTTCCCTCTGACATTGCAGGCCCCGTTGGAATTGCAAAACTTACGGGCGAAGCAGCAAAACAAGGACTTGCATCGCTCACCCAATTCATGGCACTAATCTCCCTGAATTTGGCTGTAATAAACCTAATCCCCTTCCCAGCACTTGATGGCGGACGATTGTTTTTTCTGGTGATCGAATTTGTTACGCGCAAAAAAGTCCCCGCTAACATTGAGGGGTGGATTCACGTTATTGGACTTTTTATACTCCTCGGACTCGTTGCCGTTATTTCGTTTTTTGATATCAAACGGTTCTTCTAGGGTTTTACCCTATGGTAAACTTTGACCATGGTGGAAGACCTAGGCGAACTAATCGCCGTTATTCGATTGCATCATACTGATGGATTTGGAAATGCTGGTTTACTATCAGCGTTTGGCGATAGCAATGATCCTCAAAAAATTGTTGCCAACTTTAATGCCTATTCAAAAACTCCCCTTTCTTTCTCCGAAAAGGACGCACTAAAAATTGTTGAGACCATCACCAAACTACACATCGGTGTTATTCCCTACTATGACAACGACTACCCTCCCCAATTACGCGAGATTCACTCCCCACCTGCAATGTTATACACCAGAGGTGATCCAACGATTCTCTCAGAAAAATACTCACTCGCTGTTGTGGGAACACGAAAATACACCTCGTATGGAAAAAATGTGTGCTCAATTCTTTTGCCTGACATTGCGCGTAACCGTATTCCCATTATTTCAGGAATGGCACTCGGCATTGACGGATTTGCCCACGAACAAGCACTCAAATACCACTGTCCAACCGTTGCCGTACTGGGAAGCGGAGTAAACGTTATCACCCCCATACAACATACCCACCTGTACGAGCAAATCGTGGAACACGGATGTGTTGTTTCTGAATTTCCCGTTAACTTACCTGCCGCAAAATACACATTTTCACAACGCAACCGAATTGTTGCAGGCCTTGCAAACTCGCTCCTTGTTATTGAGGCAGGAGAGCAATCAGGAACGATGATTACGACAAACTTTGCCCTTGAGCAAGGAAAGGATGTATGCGTTGTTCCTGGACCAATTACGTCGTCTTCCTCACAAGGAACAAACCGCCTTCTTAAACTTGGTGCCACTGCTATCACTTCACCACAGGATCTGCTTGATCAATTCTTTCTTTCGAGTGCTACTCAATCAACCCAAAAAGTAGAAAACCCCACCCACCAACATATTCTCGATGAGATACATCGTGGATGCAACACACTTGAGGCAATTCAAGAAAAGACATTGATTCAAACACAAGAGTTACTTCTTGCCATTTCGGAACTTGAACTTTGTGGAATGATAACTCGCGAAGGTGATTCCCGGGTATCACTGACGTAATCCCTCTATTTTTTGTACTCACCAAAATACCAATCAGTAAACTCGCGCGCAACCTCAGCTGCAAACTGAGAGCTATCTCCCGATTCGAGCATAAAAACAAAACTTATCTGAGGATTCTCAACAGGTGCAAAACCGGTAACCCACGCATGTGTTGCATACTGACCTTTTGCATCCAGAAGGCCAAATTCTGCCGTTCCCGTTTTAGCACCAACCACAACTGCCCCTCCCCTAAATTGGTATACTATTCCCTCAGACACCGCTTTGATCATTCCGTTTCTGACAATCCGTAAGCTATCCAACGAAACTGGCTTTTTCATGGGAACAATATCACGGGGTTCTTCATCATTCGTTTGAGCCAATACATGAAGCGGCATGGTAGCTGAATCCGTTGCAACGATATTTGTTTCCTGTAGAACCTGAATCGGCGTTGCGAGTAAATCACCTTGCCCAATACTCAGATGGTACGTATTTCCTAAATACCAGTCTTCGCCACGCTGTTTTTCTTTCCACTCTGGATCAGGAACCAGGCCTGGATTCTCACCGGGGAGGTCAATATTCGTGAGAGAACCAAATCCAAACGCTCTAAGTGCAGAAACAACACCGTCAACACCCAAACCATTAACCTCACACGCTACACCACCACTTCCACATTCAGGAGGATACCCGCCCCCGACTTTATAAAAAAATATATCTGAGCTGTTTGCAATAGCGGTGGCAACATCCATCAAACCATGAGGCCCTCGTCCCCACGCGTACGTCCAGTCAGGAAACTCCCAACCTCCAACCGTGATAATTTGTGGCGAGCCCGAAATACGTGTATCAGGCTTTACAGTACCTCTTTCGAGTGCCATCGCCCCTAGTGCCATTTTTACGGTTGAGCCTGGTGAATACAAACCAGATATCGCACGATTGATGAGAAGCGAACGAGAATCAGACAGTATCTCAACAATTGCGGCATTATCAACTGACTCAAAGACGTTATTGTCATACGTTGGCATACTCACCATTGCATACACTTCTCCGGTTTGCACATCTGAAACAATTGCACTACCTCCCCACGCTCCAACTTCACTTATTTTCTTTTCCAAAAGCTCAAACAATTTCTTCTGAACAACCGATTCGATACTTACGGTAATTCCACCACCTGGTATTGGCTGAGAGACAGATATGGAAGTATGGGTTTTCCCTGAAGCCTCAACCTCAATGGCAGACTTTCCCATGACGCCCCGTAACACCTCTTCATATTCAAGCTCAATACCTGTTTTACCGATCGAGCTTCCGTAGGTATACACGCCGTCGCCACCTTCTTGAAACTGGGTATCAGAGATTATCCCGGTATATCCCAAAATAGCCGAAAATTCTTTTCCCAACGGATACTCTCTCAGTGAACTTTTAAGAATGCTTACTCCTGGCAAAAATTCTTGCTGAGACTGCACGACCAATTGTTGTTCGTGGGTAATAACCGGAATAATCACGGTCACCTGATAAGGACTCGCTTTTGCTTGGTCAAATCCATGTAGTAAATCCTCTTCTGATACACCAGTGATTGAGGATAGTTTTACCACAACGCTCCCACGCTCAGCTGATGGGATTTCATTGTAAAGCACCGCCACTGAAAAAGATGGCTTATTGCGAGCTAACACCACACCGCTACGGTCATAAATAACTCCACGATCGGCAGGGATATATTGCGTATACACACGATTTCTATCTGACCTCACGGTGTACTCTTCTCCTTTTATGACCTGAAGAAAAAACATTCGGTACAACAACATGAGAACTATAACCCCCATGAGTCCCCACAAAACGTATAATCTCCACCACACAATATCTGAGCTCGATTGAAACACCGAGGACATGCCGGTTAAACCGTCCTTCCAGCTTTCTGCGGTGTCAGATGCTTTTCGGCTCAACTTACTCTGGCTACCTACTGATGATTCAAAAATCCCATCAGACAGTTCCGTCATAGCAGACCTCCAAGTCGAATGATAACTAGATATATTAAGATTGATACGAGTAGACTTACAAAACGTGCTACGACTTTGTTTGGAATACCATAGGTTTCAATAAGGTGAATGGACAAAAGAGAACATGCACTCGCAAAGGTAAAAAGGCCAAAGTGACTCGTAGCCATTCCGTCAAGAAGAAAACCTCCCACAACAACCATGACAAGTAAATGTCGATGAGCAATGAGATGATACGAAAGCCACACTGCAATGATAAATATCGGAACGATTATGCCATTAATCATGAGAAATGGCGCCCAAGCTACTTGAGCTATGCTTAACAATACGAGTACTAGAGTGCCAATATATCGTTTCATGGATGTTGAATAAACACACTTTTTATGGCAGAAAGTTCCCAATTTGTATTAAGCAACGCTGACTTAAAAATCTCCGTACCTGTTGATTCAACTTCCTCAACAACACCCAGAACCAACCCTGAGGGAAAAAGCCCTCCTTCACCTGAAGAAACAACAATGTCCCCTTTTTGTACCGTGTCAGCCTGCAATATTTCACTTAATACAAGTCGGGAATTAAATTTTCCTACCACAAGACCATTGGTTACCGCGCTCCCCTCTGCCTGTATATACGCAGGAATTTTGCTGTTGACCGAAACGATTGGAATCACATACGCTTGAGATGGCAAAACCTGAACAACTCTGCCGATTAGTTTGTCGTCAACAATTGCAATATCCCCAATGACCACTGAATCATCGCCACCCTTATCAACAATAAGAACTATATCATTTCCATATTCTTGAATTCCCATACTTCTGGCTAATATTTTTGGTGAAGTCCTCACTCCCGCAACGCCAAGTTCGCGCCGCAAAATTTGATTCTCTCGTTCAAGTTCAGAAAATCTCACCAATTGAGCGCGCATCGCATCGTTATTTTGTAACAACAGTATGTTCTCTTTATGAACATAGGGAAGTGAAACAACGAATGTTGAGGCGTCAGTAATCGTATACCCAACAGTATACAAACCAAAACTAACCGGTGCCGTTATACGCTGAATTCCATTTCGTAATGGGTCAAGTCCAAACACCCGATCAAATGCGATAAGTGTTACTGAAAATAGAAATACAAATAGGTACCATCTCTTCATCGTACTATTATAGCCTGTCTTACGTAACGTAAAAATCATTCCCTGCTATAATCGTTGTGAACGATGACTTTCTCACAAATTTCTAACAACATATGGCGATCAATTGCGCACGACGTAGCTATTGATCTTGGAACGGCCAACACACTTGTTCATGTTGCAGGAAAAGGAATTGTAATGCGCGAACCTTCAACGGTAGCAATCCATAAAAAAACAAAGGCAGTTCTATCTGTTGGAACCGAGGCTAAAAAAATGATTGGCAAAACGCCCGCATCGATAATTGCCATTCGCCCTTTACGGGATGGGGTTATCTCTGACTTTGACGTAGCCGAAGCAATGCTTAAATATTTTATTCGCAAAGTGCATAAATCACGGTCATTGTTTGATATCAAAATTCCCCGTCCTCGAGTTGCAATCGGCATCCCATCAGGAGTTACCGAAGTCGAACGTAAAGCAGTTGTTGATGCAGCAATTCGCGGCGGAGCACGAAAAGTCTTTCTTATTGAAGAACCAATGGCAGCGGCAATTGGCGCAAATTTGCCCGTAGAAGAAGCAACGGGAAGTATGGTCGTTGATATTGGGGGCGGAACATCTGAAGTTGCAGTCGTAAGTTTGGGTGGAATCGTGACCAGTCGGTCAGTTCGTGTTGCAGGAGACGAATTCGATGAAGCAATTATTGAATGGGTCAAGCATAACCATAACGTTTTAATTGGCGAAAAAACTGCCGAAGAAGTAAAAATGGCCATAGGATCAGCACTTCCCCAAGAAGAGACCGAACCTCTCTCGTACAACATTCGCGGTCGCGATTTACGCACGGGACTGCCAAAACAAGTAACCCTCACCGAAAACGATTTAGTCCAAGCTATACAAGTACCCTTAACCATGATCATCGACAACATTAAAGACACCATCGAAGAAACGCCTCCCGAAATATTATCAGACCTTTATCACTCAGGTATGATACTTACCGGTGGCGGAGCACTTATTCGCAGACTTGATAAAAGAATTGCAAACGAGACAAAAATGCCGGTGTTTATTGATTCCGATCCACTTACAACAGTTGTCCGAGGATGCGGAAAAGCACTTGAACATATAGAACTTCTCAACAAGGTAACCGTAATGTAGTTTAGGTAACAAAAAACAGTATGTTAGAGAACCAGAACACACCAATTCCTATGTTATTTTTTGGGTCAGACTATTACTCAACCATTGCCTTATCTCTTTTGCTCGAAAACAACATGCATATTGTCGGAATCGTAACGGGAACTTCAGATGCATCGCTTCCGTTTTCGTATCAAAGTGTTACAGATATTGCAAAAAAGCATCACATCCCTTACCTTACCGTTTCAAATAAACGAGATCTTATCGAACATGAACCAACCATATCCTCTTGGCAAGCACTTGTTGGGTTTGTAGCGTCTTTCGGAACAATAATCCCACAATCAACCTACTGCCTTCCATCGTGGGGAACATTTAACCTTCACCCTTCATTACTTCCCTCATTTCGTGGACCTAGCCCTTTAGAACAAACAATACTTAGCGGCGTTGAGTCTTCTGGTGTTACGGTCATAAAGATAAATAACGGCGTCGACACGGGAAATATTATTTCGCAAAAACCCTTACCGGTACTACCTACTGATACAACCCTTTCACTGGCTAACCGTTTGTACCGTGAGGGAATAGATCAATTTATTTCACTGCTTAACACAACTTTCGATGGCAAGTTTATTGAAACTGAGCAGGACGATACAAAAGCAACGTACACAACCAGATATCACAAAGAAGACGCCCAGATTGATTGGAACCTTCCCGTCCAGCAGATAGACAGAATGATCCGTGCTTACTATCCCAAACCGCTTGCATGGACTACCGTTTCTGAACTAATTCTTCAGTACAATCCCACGGTGACTGTTCGCGAAAACTGGACCCAAAAGCGTATTCAAATACTCGAGGCCACCTACATAAGTGGCACTCTAAAGCCTAAAACTGTCGTGATTGAAGGAAAAACTCCCATACCATGGGAGGCATTTTTGAACGGATACGTGGGCACAATACATACCCGGTACGCAAGTCATAATTCGCCCATGCAATAGGCAATTTTCGCCTTATTATCACGTACCTTGCTAAACCAACAAAAACCATTAATTGACCAATTCTCATAAGTACATTATAGTAATTATGGTCATGCGTAGAACGCATAGCACTCTTACATCCTGCTGCAACCGTGGACAATATGTTCGTAAGATTTTGTCCGTCATTTGTAACACTTTAGGAGAACAACATTTCGGTGTTCCTTGGAACTCCGGTGAGTTCACCCACCTCGTTTTACGGGGCAAAACACGAACATCAAGCTCTTGGTGACAATAGCTTTTTCGATGTAGCAGG
>CAYZXG010000008.1:12589-18230 GCA_964482365.1 uncultured Candidatus Saccharibacteria bacterium
ACGGCTTTATCATCTCAAAACCCACTCACTCAGTGGGTTTTTTGGTTATCCTTGGAGATTTCGACCGAATACGTTACAATCATCCCCGTAGTATACCGATACGGAAGGAGTACGTAGAAAGTTGAGATGTTAAAGTGGAGTTTTGTACCCAAAACTCCCAAGATATAACACGTAAGAAGGAAGTTGCGACTTTCAAATGGAGTTTTGTACCCAAAACTCCCAAAATAAAACTCGTAGAGTTTTATTAGGCCGCCTTAGCTCAGATGGTTAGAGCGACGGTTTTGTAAACCGTAGGTCCGGAGTTCGACTCTCCGAGGCGGCTCCAGATACCCAAAACGGCTCCAGATAAAAGTATGGGCCACATGACACCCCCCACATACATCATGCACGAAGATAAACGAGAACAACTACGTCAAGTAACCCAAAAAGCTTATCACGCCTACTACTCTTGCATTAATGCTAGCCAACCAATTCTTGATATATACAATACTCTTCTTGAAGAGTACGAAAAAATTTCACCCATTATTATTACGTATGAATCGCCTGTTATACAAAATGCTTTGGCGATGTACTCGAATATATTATTGGTAACAAACCACTTGCCCACTCCCCATCTTGTAGACATTCGAGATGAACGTTTTCTCGAAGAACTTGGTCTTTATCCAAATATGAGAATTCACGAGTGGTATGACCCAAATGAATTTAGATACTACCCCTTAGTGAAAGTGCTTGCCGCTACGCATACACACCATGTTATAACCGGAACAAAGCCAGACTTATTAGGAAAAATTGCAACCCTGAGAAACGATATTAAAGTTCCTCTAGGGCCTTTATCTGGACGTACGGCGTATGTCATTAAGGAAATAAAAACATATATTGACACCACCAATAAAAATGCATTTATTATATTTCCAGAAGGACGTGATACCGAAGGCTTTTTGGACCAATATCATTATTATATGTTCGATCTCAAAAAAGGCTTTGCTGCCATTGCAAAAGAGTTGAATCTTCCTATTCTTCCCATTTCCGGTGCATTCAACTACGAAACGTTTGAACAACACCTATTCATTCACAACATCATAACTCCCAAAGAAGTTAGTCATTCCACTATTGAAGAACTGTTTCAACAGATGAAAAAATCCTTTACATACGGTATTCCCAAAGCCCTGCCACGTGTAAAAGTAACTTGGATTTCGGAGCAATAGCAAACCACTGATAGGTACTTTAACTACTTCAGGAAGTTGATCCAGTCTTCTGCGCTTAATGTTACCCCCCTACCTGCCCACGATTATTCAATTTCATCCGTATCACTAGTCGGACGCAACTTCTGATCCCACACCCCATCATTCACAAACTTGATACTTCCTTTAAAAAGTTCAACCCATTTCGATGCATGCAACGTACTCGGTCTATCTTTTGGCGTAAACCCTATCTCTCTGCCAAGCTCCTGCAACCGCTTACGACTAATCAGCGTAGATAGGTTTTGATCTATTCTTTTACCGCCCATAAATCCCTGCTGGATAAAGCTTTTGTACTGATCTTCCTGATTCGCGCTAAGTAGCATCTCTGAGCGTTTTTGTATTCGGAGTAACACCGATTCTACTCGAGGTTTTGGTGTAAAGTCAGACGTATTAAACCGATGCACAATTGATAGTTTAAACCACGGATAGTACAAACACTGAAACATACTGGTTTTAATCACCCCACACCACCTCAAGGCATGCTGCTTTCTAACAACCAGATAGGTGTCGGTCGGCGGGCTTACCGAATCGAGCAACCTTCGTACAAGCTCACCCTCTATCGCAAACGGAATATTCCCAAACACTTTATAACTTTCTTGAGGAAGTGGTAACTTAAGTCCATCACCCAACACAAGCAACACGTTTGGTGTTGTATTGAAGCGGTTTTCAAGTACATCGAATAGTCGTGGATCTTTCTCGATTGCAATCACCTGCTCAACTTTTTGACTAAGCAGCTCGGTGATTACCCCCTTTCCAGCCCCTATCTCAATTACCGTATCAGAATGACAAAGCGATGACTGGTTAATAAGCTGCGGAATAAGTGCGCTGTCATATAAAAACACTTGTGATAGCTTTTTATTTTGGAGTAGTTGCTTCATGATGAGAGTTGTATCCTCCTTTCAATCCCTATTGATTCAAGAAAGGCGGCATCGTGAGATATAACGAGTAAGCACCCTTTATAGTTTTGTAAAGCACTCTCGAGTTGCTCAATCGAGTCGATATCAAGATTATTTGTTGGCTCATCTAACATCAGCACGTGCGGCTGGTTAACGCCACCAAGAATAAGCGCTAGAGCCGCTTTTATCCGTTCTCCTCCACTTAGTTCTGATCCCTTTTTAAACACATCACTCTCGGTAAATAAAAATCGTCCAAGATACTCACGAATGCGCGAGCGTGAAAAGCCTTTATGAAGTTTCTCAAAGTTTTGCACCAACGATAGGTTCGGATCGATAATCTGTGTATGTTGATCAAGATACGAAACCCTGTTAGCACCAACAGAGATCAATCCTGACGTAGGCGTTATCTCTCCTGTAATTAATCGCACAAGCGTTGTTTTTCCCGAGCCATTGTTACCCTCAACGGCAATTTTTTCTGGTCCATAGACAGAAAGATTCATATCACTAATAATGTTCTTGGTATCGGATGAATACGTAAAATCTACATCAACCATCTCAATCATCATCTTTCCACGGGGAACGTGGGTATGCTCCAAATCAAGCTTTATGACATTTTTCTTTTGTACAGATAGCAGTAACTCCTCAACGCGTGTTTTTGAACTCTCAACTCTGTCGCCATGAACATCTTTTAGCTTTCCGGTAGATTCTTCTGCTTTTCGTTGTCGATGTCCCCTCATCTGCTTTGACATTCCGGTATCATAGGATCGAGCACGCGATTTATTTTTCATCTGCTGACGTTTCTCAAGGATGCTACGTTGAGTATGCACATTCCGCGTAAGCTCCTGTCTGGCTGAGCTTATACTACGATCAAGCGCTTGTTGTTGGACAGCCTTTTGCTCAACATAAAAATCATAGTTACCACCGTATTCGGTAATACCTGTTGGTTGTAATTCAATAATGTGATCGACGTTTTGCAGTAACTCTCGGTCGTGACTTACCACTAATATACCTTTCTTGTACCCTTGCACAAATGAATAGAGAAAACCTCGACCAGATCGATCAAGATTATTGGTTGGTTCATCGAGGATAAGAAGATCAGGACCACGTGATAGCAGTACCGACAAAAATATTTTCATCTGCTCTCCGCCACTGAATGTGCTCACAGCTCGAGACATATTAATGCTACCTAGTCCAAATCTTCCCAAAAATGAGCGCATCAGTCCCTCGTCTTTTGGATTAACTCTGTTTTGTATAAGCGTTTGGACAGATATTTCATCACCAAACCCCGACTGTGGAAGATACGCCACCGTTCCAAAGCGATCAACGGAACCTGAGGACGGAAAAACTACACCTGCAATAATACGTAGAAGTGTCGATTTACCGACGCCATTTGCTCCTACTAAGCCTATTTTTTCTGAGTGAATGCTTAAAAAGATTGAGGGAACAAGGGTTACCCCACCTGAAGTTACAACAGATACGTCACGTACGATAACAATAGGTTTTGTTGTATTAGATTGTTGTTTAAGCACGTGATTGTCATATGTGTTACTCCATAAATATATCTATGAATGCTTCGTATTATACCACCATGTGCGGTATAAATTCTTCTAACCGCTGAGCTATGTACGAATATCCGGCCTCATTAAGATGAATTCCATCCCCTCGGGTGACAAACTGTTTGTATTTATCATCCGCGATCCATTCGTCCCACAGATCTAAACAGGAAACGTTATTGTTTTTAGCGATCTCTCGCATTTTATGCATGTACGTTTCAACCTCCGAGCGTATGTAATACCCCAGATGTTTTTGATCATAAGTTTTACGCGGATTGCCCTCTTCGGTAATCGGATACTGAAGAATAAAAAGTATTTGTGACCGACCATCAATGTAAGTAATTATCGACCCCAAATTTTTTTCAAACTGCTCAAGCGAAACTTGTGGCGGCAATTCAACCCCACCAACACGAAAAGCATCGTTTACCCCGATCTGAAAAACTGATAAATCTGGCCATCTGCTATCAAATTCTATTGGAAACCGCTGACAAAGCTTTGAAGATGTCTCGCCAGGAATACCAAGATTGTAGACTAACCCACCTTCATATTCGTACTCATGATCAAACCAGTGCCTAAACCTTCCCACGTATCCGCCCTCAGTGTCGGCCGTTCCATACACTGAGGATGAACCCCAAAATGCAATCCGTTTAAACGCCATGTTTATATTGTAACAAAAAATGGAAACACATAGTAATCCTAGTTTGTTCTAGGATAGCTATCGTAATCTTGCTATAATGACAATTGCAACCGGGGGTCGCATAGCGGTCAATTGCTCGAGGCTGTAAACCTCGCGGGTCTATCCCTACGTAGGTTCGATTCCTACCCCCCGGACCATTGAAATGCGGTAGCATTTCTTGGGAGTTTGCATAACAAACTCCATGAACGTCACGATACAAAATCTTGGCAGTTTACACTGTAAACTGCACTTGGCTGTCTGATTACCCACAAAACACAACTCGTTGATATCTTTACCCTTCTGCAGAAGTAAACTAAACATTCGATGTTTAGTTGAATTCATACTTAAGATTCTTGCATCTCACGTTGTACAAGCTCCGCTGCCGCACGAATCTCCTGAGACGACATGTGTGTTGAACCAAAGGGTTCAGTATACAAACGAGTATCCAAATACGCGGTTAATGCTTGTATGCAGGTAACAGTAGCCAACGCTTCAGTCGATTCAAGAATTGAGTTTGCCTCAAATATCTCCGGTGACAGAGAAATACCCCCCTCACGTAAGAAATTCACAAATAGAGGCCAATAATCATCCGATAATAACGCTGCAACCCTTTGACTAGATCTTCTGACGGAGTTATCGTTTTCTTCTTGCGACCTCCCTGGCAAACTCCACACATTGGTATTAACAATAGGATCTGGCATCATTTCGTCGTTAAACATAACATTGTGTTGAATGTAAACCCGTTTTTCTCCCTCGCAGAATAATATAGCTGATAGCATATTTAGGGAGGATTGGGTATTCCCATCTTCTAAAGGATGTATCATCCGCATAATCGCAGAAAAGGTCGTTGCAACACGGAGTTTTTGCTCATACGTAGGAATGGCGGGAAGCTCGTCCCAGATAGCAGAAAAACGACTATTAAGTAGGTCTAATAACTGAGGTACGTCGTCAAAATCAGGTGCACAACCTCCCCCTTCGCTTACCTCAACATTTGTTTTACGAATACCTGTGCGAAATAGTATCTCTCCTTCTTCAGAGGGAGAATTATTATCAGGAACGTTTTGTTCCTCTTGCGCGGGAGGATAAGTTTCAGCACCAAACACATCTTCCTGTAATGCAACTATCAATTCACCTAACGCTGGTTCTTTATGATCAGTAAAACCCACATAGTTATATAAAGTTTCCTCTAGTTCAAACTGTCGCTGTCTTCTTTCTTTAAGGGATTGCATTCTCGTTTCATTTTGTACATAGAGCAAACCTTCTGGCCCAAAAAGA
>CAYZXG010000009.1:0-18039 GCA_964482365.1 uncultured Candidatus Saccharibacteria bacterium
TACTCCTAGAAAGGAGGTGATCCGTCCCCAGATTCCCCTAGGGACACCTTGTTGCGACTTCACACTCCTCGCTGAGCCCAGCTTAACTCATAATAAATACAAGCTTCGGCTGTTCCCAACTCGGCTTATGTGACGGGCGGTGTGTGCAAGGCTCGAGAACGTATTCACCGCGCCGTGGCTGATACGCGGTTACTAGCGATTCCAACTTCATGAGGTCGAGTTGCAGACCTCAATCCGAACTGGGGCATAGTTTAGGGATTAGCTCCCTCTTACGAGGTGGCAACCTATTATCTATGCCATTGTAGCGTGTGTGTCGCCCAGGCCATAAGGGCAACGCTGACTTGACATCGTCCGCACCTTCCTCCCTCTTACGAGGGCAGTTCCGCGTGAGTGTTACAACACACGGTACGGGTTGCGCTCGTTGTAGGACTTAACCCTACCTCTCACGAGACGAGCTGACGACAGCCGTGCAACACCTGTGAATCCCCCCTGATTAAACAGGTTCTCAAACTTTTCTGATTGAGCATTTAGGAAAACATGTCAAGGCCTGGTAAGGTTCTTGGCGTAGCATCCAATTAAACCACGCGCTCCACCGCTTGTGCGAGCCCCCGCCAATTCCTTTAAGTTTTAATCTTGCGATCGTACTCCCCAGGCGGGACACTTAACGCGTTAGCTTACGCCTGACAATCATAAAGACCATCAAGCTAGTGTCCATCGTTTACGGCTAGGACTACACGGGTATCTAATCCGTTTCGCTACCCTAGCTTTCGTGGTTTAGTGTCAACAATCGCCCAGCTAGCTGCCTACGCCTTTGGTATTCCAGTGCATATCAACGGATTTAACCCCTACTTGCACTGTTCTGCTAGCCCCTGCGATGTTCCAGTTAGATCGTATCGGAAGCATGTTCACGGTTGAGCCGTGAGATTTAACTTCCGACGCATCCAACCACCTACCCAACCCTTTACGCCCAATAACTCCGGACAACGCTTGCAGCCTACGTATGACCGAGGCTTCTGGCACGTAGTTAGCAACTGCTTTCTAGAGTGGTACCGTCATAATCTTCCCACTCCACAGTGGTTTACAACCATTATGGTCTTAATCCCACACGCGGCATCGCAGCGTCAGGGTTTCCCCCATTGCGCATGATTCCTACTTGCTGCCACCCGTAGGTGTAGGGCCCGTATCTCAGTGCCCTCGTGGGGGGTCGCGCTCTCACGCCCCCTACCCGTCGTAGCCTTGGTAAGCCATTACCTCACCAACTAGCTGATAGGACGCAGGCCGATCCAAAAGCATCAATCATTGCTGATTGACTTTACCCAATAAACTGTCGTTTAAGGGGACTATCCAGTATTAATCCGAATTTCTTCGGGCTATTCTTGACTTAAGGGTACGTTCCTACGTGTTACTCACTCGTCTGCCACTATCCAGAAGTTAAAATCACTCCGAAGAGATCATTCAACTAAGGACCGTTCGACTTGCATAGCTTAGGCATGCCGCCAGCGTTCATCCTGAGCCAGGATCAGACTCTCAAAAAAGACCAAACGAATTTGGTTCGCACCTACTATCCATAAAGGTTAGCAGGCACTCTGTTGCTCTAGAGAATCATTATGCTCAAAATAATGTTATGTTTTGTTATTGAACAAGAAAAGTTCTTGTACTTAAAGAAATGTAACGGGTATTTAAAAAATACAAATAAATACCAGTCAATTTGTTAATGTTCGCACCTCCTATTATAGCGGTTAGGTCAATGAGAAGATCGAAACCCATTAATAGGTAAGCGCAATTACTCCTCCACCAAGAACCTGGGCATGTTCGTCATAAAAAACTGCATGCTGTCCAGGAGAAACCGCGCGTACTGGTTCGGTAAACTCCACCTTCAACTCCCCGCCAGCTCCAACGTGTATTCGAGCCACCAACAACTCACCCAAATGTCTGATTCGAACCAAAACTGACTCTGGGAGCTTATCCATACCTTCGTGTATAAAAAGTTCCGAAACGGTAAAACCCAACACGTCGGAATCAACCCCTCGTCCCACCACTAACGTGTTGTGTTGCACATCTTTTTTTACTACATACAAAGGGTCACCTTGATACTGAGTAAGAGTAAACCCACTGCGTTGTCCAATGGTATATAGCTGGACACCTTGATGAAAACCAATTTCTTTGCCACTCATATCCGCAACAAGACCTTTTGAAACCACAGTATGTTCGGTAATAAACTCCGCCACATTAATGTCACCAATAAAGCAGATACCGACGCTGTCTTTTTTGTGTGCGACATTTAGTCCGTACGACTCAGCACGCGCACGCACTTCATTTTTTGTTAGTTCTCCCAACGGAAACAAGATGTGTAAAAGTTGAAACTGAGAAAGTCTATACAAAAAATAACTTTGATCTTTTGTTTCATCGACCCCCCTCTTAAGAAGATATCCCTCCTTCGAATCCTTCTGATATAGAGTTGACGATTTACGAATACTCGAATTACGGTTTCCGATTTGCTTGATCCGCGCGTAATGACCTGTTGCAATGTACTCAACTCCAAGCTTGTGCAATGCGTAATCCATAAACACGCCAAACTTTAGAAACTCGTTACACCAAACATCTGGGTTGGGAGAGTATCCCTTTTGCACCTCAGAAAGAAATCTATCAACAACCAGTTTTTTGTAATCTGACTGAAAATCAACGACGCGGAAGGGAATATTAAGGTATTTTGCTACCTGCAATGCATCTTGACGATCAATACTCCCCGTACACCCAGGAATATCATCGTCCCAGCGGAGCATGTGCACCCCGATAACGTCGTAGCCCTGATCTTTAAGCAATGCTGCCGAAACCGCTGAATCAACACCACCGCTAAGACCAACGGCAACTTTTATTTTTTCTTTTTGCATAGGCGAATTTTACCACCCCGCCACGAAAATATAAAAAGGACGTGGCTGCCTCATGCAATAACCGCACGAGCAACACACGTCCTTATATATTTTAAAAAACAATTAACCTAATTTCCTACAGGTTCAACATCGACCGTAATGCATCAAGGTTTCGGAAAACCTGAAACACCGAGCCAAACAATAACAGCATAGAAATAATTGTCATAAACACTTTTCTACGCAAATAATATCCATAAACCAATAAACATGCCCCGATTGTGGACATTCCCAGAGTTACCCATGGTCCGTATTCTGCCGCAGTATCTAAGGCTTTCCGAGCAGCCGGAATTTTGGCAATGAGGGATGGGTCAGAAAACCCCATTTTTAAAACATCCAATGTAGCCAGATATTTTGGATTCCCCGAGAACAGGTACTGAACAATATCTCCAATACCTCCCTGCTGACTGGCTGCAAAAACATATATTCCAAGACCAACAATTGCGAGCAACAAAGGGAGCCAAAGATACAGAAAACAACCCCACTTTGTATATTTTCTACCTAAATCATCGTTCATACGACCTCCACTAGGTTAAAACCTTAAATATCTGTGTCAGCGCAATGAAAACACCCGCGCCCGACAATGGAATAAGAATCACTAATTTAGCCGTACTCCCCGAACACCCGGTGGTTTTTGAATTGAGATTTGGAGCCGACGGTATTCGGTCAATTTCAGAAACGGTTGTAAAGTGATAACTTCCACTTGTCACAACTCCAAGCCCATTAGTAGTTTGAGATGAACCGGTCTCACCAACACGACCACTGTCATCAGATGCAGGCATATTTGTCTCCTTTAATATTTTACAAAATTCGAAAAAATCTATCCAAGTCTCTTTAGTCGAGGACGATACTCGAAATCAAGACCAAGGGTACTTAGTCATTTCGGTAATGGAAGATTCTCAATTTCTTCATAAACCCTGGCTCCTTTTCTTAAAACCTCATACCTTCGGATTGCCTCAACGCGAACATACACAAAACGATTCACGAACGGAATCCTGCAAACCAAACAACGCCCAGAAATTAGATCTCGGACTTGCTGATCTGTCATGTCATCGTTATTTTTAACACGATACATACGGATTTTAGTCTTCAGGTCCTGGAAAAAATCTTGATAACTCGTCTGAACGTAGCGCACAAACCAAATACACACAGCGCATACAACACAACCACCAAGAAAGGCAAGCACAACTGAGATACTCATAGTTTCTCCTTTTATTTGTCTTTGGAAAAAATAAAATGTTAAGGCGCGAACCGACTTTCGCTCCGGACATTATAGGACAAACGAGACATATCTGCAACACATAAACAAATACGGCGTAATAGGTTGTCAAACCCACTACGCCGCTACTTATCAAACAATCAAAAATTGACCGAAAAACCCAACAGGTGCGAAAGCACCTCATTGGGCGACATTGCCCACGGAGGCGAAGATGCAACCCAGGTAACTGCCATAAAGACAATTACTGAGATCGCAAACCCACCCCAAACCATAGGCAATGCTACAACGCTCGCCCACATACCGTAACGAATGAAAAATGCCACAGTGTAGGCCACAACAGTCAACATGATCACCGCATGAACATACGCACGGTAATTGTGACCGCTTACATCAACTGTCCAGTTTGCCATAGAGGGATCTGCAGCAACCTGAGCGATCTCCATATTCCAAAACCACAGAACATAAGCGATGGCAACAATACTGCCAATGCCAATCGCCGCGTAGTTTTGGAAAGAACTCAACTGGAATGACCTCGCAAGTTTGACACTCACCGCGAAAAACAGCGGGAAGAATACAATGTCAAAAATCGGAATCATCCAATACGCAAAATACCCTTGCGGACGGGAATTCATCCCCCGAACCACAAGAATATCAACCGCGTTCAGGCTCAGCATGGGTAAAACCACCCACACTAACCCGAACACCCATAATCGGACAAACGGTTGATTCATGATTCTCCTCCTTTTTGGAAAAATGGAAAATAATCCAAACAATTACAAATGTGCGACTTGCTCAATTATACCACTATCGGCTAAACCTCTCGGGTGTTTATACAGAAAACCGTGAAACGATACCGTGGTCAGTAGTAATTTCTGATGTAAACTCTACAACCGTTCGCATCCACGTAAGATTTTCACCGTATTGTGCCTGATAAACCACACACACTTCTTCGGTAGACTCATTAATCACAATGACAATAATTTTGTAAGGCCTTGCCCTATCGGTATCTTTGTAGTGAAAATACGTTGCATTCACATCAATACTTCGATGCGCATCGACTACTTTTTTCAAAAGATCTTCTTGCGACGTGTGTGCTATGCTTCTCATTGTATCGCGAAACACAAAACGTATACGATGCCTACGAACAAGTAAAAAAACCAGTTCTCGTTGACGATACATCGCTTTATATCAATTCACTCAACCGACTGCCAGGTGCGCTCACGAAATGGTTTTTAAAAGCTATTGGCAACGAAGGGATTGTAAGGATGATTGCAAACGAAGTTGACAAGACTGCAACCGCAGAAACAACACTCGCCTACTATGATGGAAAAGACCTTACGGTCATAAAAGGTTCAGTGCACGGTATGGTTGTTAACCCACGGGGAGAAAACGGATTTGGCTAGGATGCAATCTTTTTGCCTGATGGTTCGGAACATACGTATGCTGAGATGACTGACAATGAAAAAAATAGTGACTCTCCACGAAAACGCGCTTTTGAAGAACTGCGTAATTCATTAAACACCTAACTCTTGTTCTGCTTTTCGAGCTGTTTTTTGCCTTTTTTATTAGCAAAAACAAACAGAGCAAATGGAAGAGTGCCAATCAAGATGAGCGTTGCCGCGATTCCGAATAAAAAGGCAAACCCATACGTTTGTGCAACATATCCACCTATCGCTGCGGTAAGAGCCATCCCTCCCATACTCACTGCATCGTAAACTCCCCATTCAGTAGACTCTTTTCCTTTATCAAGATGCTCACTAAACAATGCATATTTTGCCGGAGACGCTACAGCAAGACTAGCCCCAACCGCTGCCTGAAGAAACAAAACGGTAACAATATTGTCAGCAAACATAAACCCAACATAACAAAGCCCAACAACAAACGTGCCACTCATCGCAAACACAAATTTCTTGTCGTCGGTGGATTGATTTAAAATTCGTGCAACAAACAGCTCAACCATCACACGGGCTAGCAAATACACCGTAACTGAAGTTCCTGCGGCCTCAACACTTCCACCTGAAACATGGTCTGCAACAAAAACGGCGAATATTGGCCCAACAGCGTTAATCCCCGACCAAAACGCTGTCTCTGATGCAATAAATCCTCGCACAATAGGATTCATATGAAACCTTGAAGGTCGGTATCCAAGAAAAGATTTAAATATCATCTGCCTACACATCGTAACCAATTTCACCCTATGAAGCAATAACAAAGCGAGCTCTGTAGAACAAAGCTATCTCACTTTACAAAACCTAACGCATAGGCTACGATTGTCCTGTGAGTCTTGACCCAAAAAAACTCGAAACACTTCAATCGACAGTCGAACATACAGAAACGCCAAACCCCGCCGATGCGGTTGAGTTTCTGAAAAGTAACGGCATGCCAAACCCTGACGACTATACCGGTTTTGTTGAACACTGTAGCAAAGTTCTTGCGCGTATTGAAGGTATTACAAAAGAAGGATCCTCAAAAGAAATCATGCGCGCGGTCCAAGTTCAAGAGTTAGACACATTGCATGCCTTAGAAGTTACCCGTGAGACAAATATTGCAAATATTGCGGTACTAACAGAACATAGATGGGACCCAAACCCACATGACCTCGGAACATCTATGTATCGTAATGGAAAACTTGTGCACCGTCCTGTACTTGAAGTCCCTGAGCACATGACCTATCGATTAGAACTTGCCGAGTACGACACTAATAGATTTGCATATGACGCAAAGGTTCGCGGTGTTGATACCACATTTTACGCAGTTGAAACATATCTATTACAAAACACTATTGTGCCAGAGGGTATAGACTTTAATAGATTCACTGGTCTCCTCAATCAAGAAGTTACAAACATTCTCGCTGCCAGAGAGGACTTTAAGGCCATCCCTGAGAATCATCGAGATTACGATTTTTACAATGAACTAATTCGGACCTCTCTTCCAACAATTCTCCATCAACTAAAAGAGCAAACAGACCCTGAATACGTAGAAAATCGAGCACTCTCAATCATTGAGGGACAAGCGATAAATGGTTTGTCCGAAATGGACCTAAAAAATGAATTTGATGTTTTGTCAACGTTTCTGATCAAAACATCTCACCATATGCAACTCACCACCTTGAACGCACGAGAACCAGCACTCCAAAAACTTGGAAATCCAGAGCTTAGATATAATTCACAAACAAGAGTGCTAGAATATCGCGGGGAACAATTATCTTCAGATAAAACCAAAGCCCGGATCAATCTTGCCTATATTATGCAAGGTAAAGAACCAATTTATTAAATTTACTTCACCCGTTTTTAAACATTGACTGAATTTCTTTTACACTTGTTGCTTGCTCAGGAGATTTATCATCTCTCCATTGAACAAGCCGTGGAAACCTGAGTGCATATCCTGGATCGTCTCCCACTTTCCCCGCAGTGTGATTTGGCGATCTGGTAATAGTGTCTGCCAGAATTTCAACAACCATGCTGGGCTCAATCCACACATCTTGTGTAAGACCAGAAGCGACATCGTATTGATTTGGTTTATGTTTTACTTGCAAAGTATCAGACCTTGATTTCATCTCTTTCCATTGCTCATCAGTAAGACCCGTTCCTACATTACTGATCGTTTTATACATCTGATCTTCTTCATCAAACACCCCCACTAAAAATGCACCGATTCCAAATGAATTGCGTCTGCCTTTGCCAAACTTATACCCCATCACAACACAATCAACCGTATCGTTAAGATCACTCCTATCTTCACGCTTAAGTTTTACCCAGTTATTACTTCTTTTGCCCGCAGAATAAGGCGCGTCTAGACGTTTTGTCATAATGCCTTCGTAACCTGCTTCTAACTGTTGATAGAAATACTCGGAGAGCTCGTCCCCGGTTGCCATATCTGTTTTATCCACAACTAGCAACGTTTTTGAGTGACCGCCAAGACTCTCTGTCAACAGTCTTCTTCGCTCCACGTAAGGCTCGTCTAGTAGCACTTTTCCATTTAGATACAGAAGATCGAAACAAAACACCGTTAACGGCAGTTCTTGTGCCTTTTGTGCAACACCGTGAGTTCGCCTTCTTTGCATAGTCTCTTGAAACGGGAGCATGTCACCGGTCTGTTCATCAACCGCAATAGCCTCACCCTCAAAAACCATGGACTCAACTGGGACGGTTTCGACAGCCAAAGCCACCTCGGGAAACATCTTTGACATATCCTCAAGGTTTCTTGAAAACATACGTACCGGCGATCCTTTCTTAACATGTACTTGCAACCTAAACCCATCCACCTTAGGTTCAACAGCCACCGGACCTAACTTATCGATAATTAAAGCAGCGCTTGGCATTCGTTCAGCAGCCGCAGGCCTTACGGGGACACCAACCGAAAGCGTGACTTTTGACAACGCTTGTATTCCTTCGCGTTTCACAACCTGAGCAATATACCCAATGTCAGCCCGAACATTAAACGCCCGCTCTAGCTCGGTCCTATGTGATTTATCGTTTGACACCATGTACGAAAGCGCGTCCAGTATTGTCATGTCAGAAAAACCAAGACGTAATTTTTGAACGGGTATTCGTGCGATATATTTTGCGGACAACCCATCAACTCTCTGCAATAACTGAGACAGTCCCTCAATTTTTTGTTCTTGAGACCCCACTCCTTGGTATGACGCGATAAGACTTAACGCATTAAATACCTCAATAACCGACATGTCATCTCCACGGTTTTCTTTCAAAAACTCAAGGGCCAAGTCCCCTACGTCACCCAACTCTTTGTTCCGTATATCAACCAAATCCTGCTCTTTTCCCGCGGCGCGAGCAATACATTTTAGTAATGTTTTTTGAGATATTCCAAATTCTTTTCGATCATACGCCGGTCCTAGATTTCCTAATACGAGATAACACATATGGGCAATCTCATCAGATGAGGCATGCGTAAATAAACCCGCTAATTGAACTGTTATCTCATTTCGAGAAGAAGTTTGCTCAATGTGAGCTAAATAGTTTGCAAATTCTGTAAACAACATATAGTTAGTATTCCTTTATAATCCGAGCAACACCTCATCGGACTATATAGCGCGCTGCCTTTGTTTTTCCTTCCTTCTTTAAAATACCCTTATCCATCAAGTCTTTTAGCTCTCTTAGTACCGTATCTTCACTGATGTTGGGAAAAAGCTCCTCAAAATCCGAGTTTCTAAATGCACCATTTTTCTCAATATAGGTTAAAATTTCTTCTTGCCTATCGTTAAGGGATACCTGCCCTATCTCCTGTCTGAGCTGCTGATCTTTACTAAGTTTAAGCACCCTATCCTTTATGCGACCAAGTTCAATACTTAAACCTTCAACAAAGAATTCAAGCCACGCATTAAGGCTATCCGTATCGCTTTTGTACGTTTGGATAGCATCATAATACCCAGATGCGTTCTGATCATAGTACTCATCTAACGAAAAAAACCTTTTAATATCGTATCCATCAAGATACAACGAAGCTGTTCCCAACGCACGAGCAGTCCGTCCATTTCCCTCCGTAAACGGGTGAATTCGAGCAACTTCAGCGATAATAATTCCCGCGCGTAAAATAGGATGCGCTTCAATACCCTCAGCAGATTCAACCCATTCAAAAAATGCTTGCACTAGGTCAATAACATCTTCGGGTTTAGGCGCCACAAAGGATACTTCTCCTGTAACTGAATTGCGAGTTCCATACCAACCGCTTCGATACCCACGTTGCTCTTCCTCTGAAACAACGCCTTGAACCACCATCTCATGAATCTTATTCAAGTGCTCTTCTGTGATGCGTTCTGATATAATCTTTAACCCTTCTATATACTTTATAACACTCCTATAGTTGATTACCTCTTGCACGTGTGAGCTATGAGCACGAACTGAACTTTCACCACCAGTCCATATTGCACGCGCTTCATCTATGCTTAACGGGTTACCTTCGAGTGCCGTTGTGTGGTGTGCAATTCTAACGGCTGCATCTTCCCTAAACTGTCGTTCCCAATACGGTACCAACGGTGCATGTTCTATAAATTCGCGTGACGCCTCGATCGACGCAATTCCCATAAGGATTTTATTGGTAATTGAATATTTAGGACGGTACATACTGTTTCAACTTTGACTGCAATTCAACCATACCTTTCTTTATTAAATCTCGATATTGCTCAAGCGTTGTTTTAACAAACCGAGCGCTTCCGTGTTTTTCACGATAATCGGTAATAGTTTGATCGTACACCAAAAGCAGCTTTTGCGTAGTAATCGCAATATCAAACTGTTTGCTTAAAATCCTACTCTGGACTGAAAACGCTTCCCTTTGTTCCTTATCTAACACAAGCGATGAAATCGATGCGACAAACGAGCTCTCATCATGTACGGTAAACCCATTTTCCCCTTCATTAACCATTCCGCAATATGCATTATCGTCAGACAACACAACGGAAAGGCCCGAAGCTAAAGCCTCAGTAACAACTAATCCTTGAGTTTCGGACGTACTTAAAAAAGTAAACACATCGGCCGATGCATATACCAGTGGCATATCCTGAACAGGAACATAATTAGTAAAAACAACCTTTTCGCCAATACCAAGCGACGATGCTTTTTCTTCATAATGAGCTAGTTCCGATCCGCCGCCAACAATAACTAGCTTTACCTGACCTAACACATCCTTTGGTAAGCGAGAACTATATTCAAGCAGTTTATCCAAAGCCTTTTCGGAAGCTATTCGCCCAACAAAAAGAAGAACAACATCTTCTGGCGCAACAAATCCTTTTTTAACTAAATACGATGGTTTAACGCGATCTGTCTCGTACCTTTCTGTCTGGATTCCGCTTGGTATTACATGCATTGGGCGAGTTACCCCAATATCTAACAACCAGTCGTAGATCTTTTTACTTGGGGCAATGATCATATCCGAACGCTGAGCCCACCACCTACTCAATTCGTTCATAGCGTGCTCACTCACAACTTTTCCGTCAAAAAGATAATGCCGATATTCAGGATAAAACGCATGATACGTATGAACGAGCGGCAGATTATGAAGTTTTGCGACTTGCCATGCCATAAGACCCATTGATCCAGGTGAATGCATATGGACAATGTCATAATGTCGAGAATAAGCACGGGTAAGATTTGCAGGATCTACTGGAACCGAAAACCGAACTTCTGGCTGCAAAAGTAACGGAACCGAGCTAAAACGAAACACATTGTCCGGATCTACATATTGGCCAGGAGTTTTGGGAACGTAATAATCCGAGCAAACCTGTAGTCGGCCAAGCTCATCGTGGAGGAGTTCTAACGAAACAGAAACCCCATCAATCTTAGGACGGTATAAATCAGAAAAGTGAGCAACGGTTTTATCGAACATCATCGAGCTCTATTGTACTTGATTTGCCACGAATTGCACTATAAAGTCCTTTGGCGTACATTTTTAATGCACGTAACGGTTGCTTTCGAATTCTACGCGAAGAAACCCCAACAGACATTGCCGAAACATATGCTATCTTTCCAATTTTTGCTAAACGTCGAGATAAATCAACGTCTGCACTTATAAGGTAAGACGTGTCAATCCCACCAATCGACTGATAAGCACTCATATTCATCGCCATATTTGATCCGGTGAATTGATAATAACCCACAATGTACGCCTGCAACAAAACAAATGCTTTGTATCCAGACAAGGTTAAAAACTTTAGTACTGAAGGAATGTCATTAAAATATACGGGTCCCGTTACCCCAACAACATCGTTTTTTTCAGCTCGCGTAACAAACGACTCAACCCACAACGGAGAAACCTGGGAGTCAGCATCTGTTTGTAAAACCCATTCATACCCTTGCGAAAAAACATAGTCGTATCCCGCCTTAAGTGCAAATGGAATACCTTTTTTTGGTTCAGAGATAACAACCGCTCCACCATCTTTTGCAATCTGAGCAGTGCGATCGGTTGATGCATTGTCGACAACAACAACATCAAATGAAGATCGCGGTACTGTTTGAGCATCCAGCGCTTTTAATGCAGCTCCGATATATGCTTCTTCATTGTGAGCGGTAATAAGTACAGCGTATTTCATGATCTTGTATCATCAACCACTTTATTTCTATGTTTTAAGGTAACCCTAAAGGATAGATACTTGCCGAGCATTAAGCGTGTTTGTGCATCAATCGCCGGAATGCTTCCGAACGTCATAAGGACAAGTGGCGTAAGCAGTAGTTGTACGTTCCCGATAATTTTATGGAAAATTGACCAATCTTTAGGCATAGGAGAGAATAATTTGTGATTAAGATACGCGGTTGGCATAAGACCTACAATTGCAAAAGTCAATATAGCTCCCGAATAAAAAACAAGATTTGTTCCCAACACTGTTTCTCTAAAATATGGATTCACGGTAACGAGTAACAACGATCCAAACCCAGTGATATAAGCAATAGTGGACCAAATAAGATCAGCTCGCACCACAAACAGCAATCTCTCGATTCTTCTGCCAAGCGGAATATGCGTTTCAGTTAGTGTCTTTTTATAGATAAATGGACGATGCTCAACTCCGTATGCCCACCGTTGTAATTGTTTATATTGATTCACATACGTTGTACTCCACGTTGAATCTAACACTGTATCCGCGTAGATTGGCATCCAATGAGGTAACACTTCAAAGTCGCCCTTAAAATGGTACAGCGCGGTCCAGTACAATCTACTATCATCGTTTACATGATCAGACGACCAAAACCCGACCTCACTAAGTGTTCGCAAGTTTAGCGAGTGACTGCTAAAAATGACGTACTTCCACGGTTCTACAAGTTCTGCTAGCTGATTGATAGTGTGGGATGAGGCGATAATTCTCATGGGTGCAGGCGCCTGCCAATAATTATTTGAATAAATAAACACCCCGGTAAACGATTTCTGTTTCACATTCTCTGTTGATAGATATTTGTGAGTTAGCCCAGCAAGAAATTGGGGATGAATAACAAAATCAGCATCAAGCGTTGTAAGAATTGTATTATCGATATTGATATCAGTGTCCAGCTTTTCCCATAAAGACTTTACAGACCAGGTGCGATTCGAACCAGGCCCAACAACTTCGCCTTCGATAGTTGAAGGATGCTCCGTTACGTACACATTCGCAAAAACGCTGGAATACTCTGCGGCCACATTCTTTTTTGCAAGCTTTAACACGTCATCTTCTCGTTCTTCCAAGGCAAGTATCACCCGAACATGAGAAAGGTCGTACACAGAAGATGCAATTCCTTTGAGTGTTGAACGAATAACATACTCCGGCTCCTTATAGGTAGGAATAATCAAAATATGCTCTATGTCAGAATGAGTTTGAGGGAAATCAGCCAGCAACTTGTCCCACCATAGAACATGTAGATTTCGAATATAGCTTTTGTATCCGATCACGCTAAAAAGTCCGCTTTTGATTGCACGGTACAGCCAATACACGTCAAGAAAAATAATACCATAGGCCATCATAAACGGAAGATTTAACGATAACCATAGCGGTGACGTAAGGACAACCCAGGTCAAAAACCCAGGCACCATCTCCAGAGCGCGATCTAATTTATTATGAATGCGTACTTGTTTCATAGGTGAATATACTATTCCCACATCACTACTTACATTCCGCCCAATTAACCCCTATCTTAGCTTCAACCTTAAGTGGCACGCAAAGGCTTACTACCGACTGCATAACCTCAGTCATTATCCTCGATATTTCTTGAGCATCGTTACGTGACGTTTCGCACACAAGCTCATCATGCACTTGAAGTAACATCTGAGCTTTACCGTTAAGCTTTTCTGAAATAGTTACCATCGCTTTTTTTATAATATCTGCTTGGGTACCCTGTATGGGATGATTGATCGCAATACGCTCGTTAGCTGAGCGCTGAATATTATTTCGAGAAGACAATCCCGGTAAATACCGTTTTCTCCCATATAACGTTTCAACATATCCGAGTGCTTGTGCGTTTTTTACATGGGCATCTTTCCACGCAACAACCCCAGGATAACTTGAAAAGAAGCTGTCAATATACTTTTTTGCCTCTTTTGTATCAATATCAAGCTGTTCTGAAAGTCCATACGGGGTCATTCCGTACAAAAGTGCAAAGTTAATCGTTTTACCCACCTGACGCTGCCGTGGAGTCACTTCGGTAAGCAAACACCCAAATATCCTCGCTGCAGTTGCCGAATGAATATCTTGACCGTGCGTAAATGACGTAATAAGCCCTTGGTCGTTGGTAACGTGAGCAAGAATACGCAGTTCAATCTGACTATAATCGGCAACAACAAATACGTTTCCGTCTCGAGGAATAAATAACTTGCGAATTCCAAGATCTGCATCTGCAGGAATATTTTGCATATTTGGGTTTTCTGAACTCAATCTGCCGGATGCAGTTTTGGTTTGATTGAAGGTTGTATGAACACGATCATTACGATCGAGCATCTGTGCAAGTGGCTCAAGGTAGGTCGAAAGTATCTTGTGGCTTGTTCGGTACGAAAGTATGTAATTTACCACGGGGTGCATAGTGCTAAGTTTTGATAGTACCGATTCGTTTGTGCTTCTTTGTGTTTTTGTTCTTTTTATTACCGGAAGTTGCAACTGATCAAACAAAACCTCTTCCAGCTGTTTTGGTGAATTAAGATTAAACTCATACCCCACTGCATCGTAGGCACGCTTTTCGTTCTCAGCGATCTTGTAACGATACTCCTGCGTTAGTTCTAAAAGTAACTGCCTATCTACCCGTATTCCCTCACTCTGCATGGAAAGAAGGATTTTTCTGAGTGGCATTTCCACTTCATGAAATAGCTTTTTTAGTTGTGCATGTTCCGACTTTTCAAACTCAGGTCGCAACACTAACGCAAGGGCAGACTCAACGTTGTTTTTATCAGAGCTCGTCATCTGATCCTCAACTGGCGTAGTGGTCGAAAGAAGTTTGAATGCAAGCACATCCAGATCGACTTCACCACCAACCCAACCGTACAAAAGATGTGCGGCAATCTTAACGTCAAACTCTTCGGAACTAACCCGTTCAGCATCTTTCATAGACGAAACATCAAAAAGTGTCCCTCCGGTAGGTTCACTCGTGTTTGAAATAGGTAATTTCTTAGCCAAAGAATAAAACTCGTAGGTGGCAAACACTTTCCGCAGCGCATCGGGATCAAATCCCCCATACTCGGTTTCATTGATCGAAACTGGAAGCGTCATGTCGGTTTTGATCGTTGCCAACCGTTTGCTCAGAAATGCGCTTTCGCGTCCATCTCGTAATTTTTGCTGAAACTTAGGAGTAACGCTATCAATGTTTTCGTACACTTTTTCAATGGTTCCATACTCAAGTAACAGCTCAATCGCCGATTTTTCGCCTATTCCTTTTACCCCAGGAATATTATCGGAAGGGTCACCCCGAAGCGCCTTGTAGTCAATAATTTGTGCCGGGGTAAGTCCATTAAACTTTTCAACAACTTGGTTTGGCTCATACAAAGTAGTCTGAGAAAATCCTTTAACTGGGGCAAAAACCGAAACGTGTTCCCCCACAAGTTGAAGCGCATCCATGTCACCTGTTGCAATAATAATCGTAAATCCTTCTGCCGCCCCTTTTGTTGCAATTGAACCAATAATATCGTCAGCCTCAAATCCTTCAACTCCAATCTGGACAATACCAAACGCATCAACAATCTGAGTAGTGAGTTCTTTTTGTGGACCAAAATCTTCGGGCGTTGCAGCGCGTGTTCCTTTGTACTCCTCAAACATTTCATGCCTAAACGTTGGTCCTGGTGAATCCCACGCAACAGCAACATGCGTTGGGGAAAGTTGATCAAGGATCGTAAAAAGCATGTTCACAAACCCATACACGGCTCCAACAGGTTGTCCTTTCTTGGAGGTTAACGGAGGTAGTGCGTGATATGCACGGTATAACAAACTGTGTCCATCAATTACAACTAGCTTGCGCTCATTCATGCGTGGTATTGTCTAAAACAATTGCATCGAACTCGTCTTTTTCAATTGTTTCATTTTTCATAAGGACCTCAACGACCGCATCAAGAATATGCCTTCGTGGTGCAAGAACTTCTTGAGCGACAACATACGATTCGTCTATGATTTTTTTGATCTGATTATCGATCTTGGCAGCCATTTCGTTTGAAATACGTGGCCGGTCAATAATGGGGTCAAACAACTCATCACCCATCGAGTCTGAGTACGTAAACGCAACTGGCCCTAACTCGCTCATCCCATATTCCGTCACCATTTTATTAGCAATGTGACTTGCCCTATCTAAGTCATTATGTGCTCCAACAGTAAAGTTGTTGTAAACGATTTCTTCGGCTGCTCGTCCACCTAAAAGCGCTGCAATCCTATGCAAAAGATCAGTACGAGTTTGGTGGTATTTATCTTCTTCGGGATTAATTTCAGTAAACCCAAGCGCCATTCCCCGACTGACAATGCTCACTCGATTTACGACATCCGTACCGGGCAATACTTTTGCAACCAATGCATGGCCAGCCTCGTGGTAAGCGGTCATACGTTTTTCTTCGTCAGACTGCAAAAAGTTTCGTGCACGCCCAAGTTTTACTTTGGAGATCGATTCGTTCACATCCACCATATCAATCTGTGACTTGTCCTGAGATGCGGCAAGAATCGCCGATTCATTAAGCATATTTTCAATATCAGCTCCACTAAACCCAACCGTCATTTGAGACAATCGGTCAATATCCACCTCAGCGGAAAGTGGTTTGTTATGTGCATGAATGGCAATAATCTCTTTGCGTCCAAATTTATCAGGAAACGATAGCGCAACCTGACGATCAAAACGACCTGGTCGTACAAGAGCATTGTCCAATAGATCAGGACGGTTGGTTGCCGCCAGTACGATAACGTTGTCGTTTGGAGTAAATCCATCCATCTCTACGAGAATCTGGTTTAAAGTTTGCTCTTGCTCACCTTGAGAAGTCATTGAAGATCTACCACGTTTTCGTCCAATGGTTTCTATCTCGTCGATAAAAATAAGAGAAGGGGCGCTATGTTTAGCCTGAGCAAACAGATCCCGTACGCGTGATGCACCGACACCAACCAACATTTCCATAAATTCAGAACCTGCCATGCTCAAAAACGGAACGCCTGCTTCATTTGCAACTGCCCGCGCAAGAAGTGTTTTACCGGTACCTGCCGGGCCCACTAACAAAACTCCTTTAGGAATACGTGCACCAAGTTTGCGATATTTCTCTGGTTGTTTAAGAAAATCTACCACTTCCTCAAGTTCCTTTTTTGCCTCAGGAACGCCGGCAGCATCGTTGAATGTAACGCTTGACTGATTTCTACTAAAAAGCCGTGCATTGGATTTGCCAAACTCAAACATTCCCCCACCAGATTTTCCCGCCGACTTGAACAAAAACAGAAAAAAGACAACCATAATAATAACGGGTAACAGGCTGCCAATCGCAATACCCCAAAATCCGTCAAGAAAAGGTGTTTTGACTTCTATCTTGGTCTTATCCGAAAGGTTTTCAACTCCAGCTTGAGAAAACACATCGTACACGCTGGTACCTTTCTCCTTTTGTACCAATAGTTCCGTACCGTCTGATAACGTTGCTTCAAGTCTGTCTCCCGAAACAACGATTTGCGATATTTCACCGCTATTTACCTTTGTTACCAACTCCGAAAGCGCAATCTCGGTTCGTTTATCTGAAAAACCAGAAAACGACCCGCCACTAAGTTGTCCAATAAGAACTGCAATGAGAATTGCAGAAACTACGTAAAACAAGACAACGCGCCCAACTCGAAACCAATTATTTTTTTGTTCTTTCGCTTGATTCATCGCGTCTATTGTATCACGTTACCAACGCTTTTGGCTTTGTCACGGGAGGAATATAAAAATTATGGGTCTAGGAAACATTAGGGTGGTATAGTTAGCCGAAGAGGCTGCCATAATA
>CAYZXG010000010.1:0-17764 GCA_964482365.1 uncultured Candidatus Saccharibacteria bacterium
GCAAGATGAGTGGTTGGAAATTTGGTAAATACCAACCGCTTATTTGAACAGTGCCCTGTCTTTTCACTTACAAATCCCATAGCTGTTTACTTTTAGCATTTTTCTGGTAAAATTCGTTTGCACGTTCCAAAACGGAATAGTTTGATTTTCGACCACTTAAGGAGAAAAGAATATGGTCAACCTGTTTGAATTAGGTTACGTTGACATAGATGGCGCACTCACCCTTGAAGGGCGCCGCCGTCTTGCTGAGTTGCAACTGCAACTAGACATTATTGTTGACAATTCGGTGGCGCATGCTCGAGCCCATGGTATCTTGCAATCTGCAGGTCAACCACATCGACGACATGCGACTGCGATTGCACCTCAAACGCAGCAATTGAAACCTTTTAATACTGACCAATACAATGGCTTGATGGTTGCGTCGAAAGTGTACCGTCAAGTTTTGGCGTTTCCACATGATGGCGACCCAAGCTAGGGTGAACAGGAGAATCACCCATGATTGGAAATAAACCTCCGCAAAAAAAGAAGGGCCGTATGCGTTATCTGCACGCGGCCCTTTCTTATACTCATTAAAAAAATGTCCTACCACGAAGATGGGGTAGGACATACTACTTTGGACAATCTCACCCAGTCGGAGCGGTTTTTTGCAGCGATCCCGGGTTCAGCGTTGGATACTGACTCTTAACTAGCTGTTCCTGAGTCATACCTTGCAAACCTGGGCGCTGCCGCCCTGGCATGAGACCTTTGCCATTGGCTCGAGCCGCACGGGAACCGAATCCAGGAGGATCAGCCTCAACGAGGTCCTCGTCGACAAAGACGATGGAACGATCCTCAGCTCGTCGAAGGTGGGCTTCATTTGCTGAAGCCATTTGGTTTGTATTTTTGCCTGCCATAAAAGTCTCCTTTCAAAGAGATTGATACTGCGAAAATATCGACCCAACCATCAAGTGATGGAGGGCTAAAACGCGGAGATGGGGATTGGGATAGTAATAACTAGTAACTAGTAACTCGTAATTCGTAAATAGCAACTCGGATTACGACTTACGGATTACGCTTTACGATAACCTCAATCTCAACCTTCGCATGCCCTCAATCACTTTTATTGTAAAGTACGATCTATCTCCGTCCCAATAATTGTACTATAGGTCCACCGATGTGTCAAGCCAGCAACACATCTAATGCGTAGTCTCTAACACTATTGACCTTTTGTCAAGCCATTGATGTATCTATACCGTATAATAACCTCATGCAAACGATTACTCTCGAGCAATTTCAAACCGCAGATATTAAAATCGGTACCGTACTTTCGGCAGAACCCGTTGACGGTAGCACAAAACTCCTAAAACTCTCCGTTGATCTTGGTGAAGAGTCCCCTCGCCAAATTATTGCTGGGCTTGCACCAAGCATTGCTGATCCAACTGACCTCGTTGGTAAACAGGTTCCCATTATTGCAAATCTACAACCACGCATGATCATGGGTCTTGAGTCACAAGGAATGGTTCTTGCTATTGGAACCGAAGGCCCAGCTGTTTTACTTCACCCGGCAAGCCAGGTTGAAAGCGGCTCAAAACTCCAGTAAAAATTTCCACGAACTTCTCTTTTCCCATATTGTATAATCTCCCCAGTATTTGATTTTGCAAATTTTTGAACATTAAATCGTAGTGAAAGGAGAGACAAATGTATCTTGTATTCGAGGGTCCGAATAAGGTAGGAAAAACAGCAGCGTTAAGACAAATTGTTCCCAAGCTTGAGAAGGCAGGCTTTCGTGTAACTGTGAGCCGTGAACCTGGAGGGACCAAACTTGGACAACAACTACGGGGAATTCTGCTTGATCCCAGAAATGAAAGAATGTCTCCTAAGGTTGACATGCTCCTATTCACCGCGGATCGCATGCATCTTATGGATGTCCTATTTGGTGAAGATGCAGAACGTTATGACATTGTGATCGTAGACAGATCATTTATCTCCACCGTAGTATTTCAGTATTACGCCAATGGACTTCCAGCTGACGAATTCCTTAATCTGATCGATCTTCTTAGACTTAAAACGCCAGATTTAGTCATTCACGTCACGGCAGGTGCAAAAACGCTTATGAGAAGGCGACAAGATAAGAAAGCACTCGAAGTCGATCACTTTGAGACACTCGGATTGGAATACGAACAACGGGTTATTGATGGCTACTTTAAGGCCTCAAATCTCCCCATGTTCAAAGGCAAATGGGTGACGTTCGATGGCGAACAGCCCCTTGATGTAGTTCACGAACAAATCTATGTAGAGATACTGCAACGGATCACACAATTTCGCAACGAGGCGGGGTGACACATGTCACCTCGCTTTTTTTGTAATTACCGCCGAAACTATCTGGAGCACGTATAATAAACTTCATGGATCCATTCGTATTAGTAATCTTTGGCATTACATCGAACCTCGCTAAAATTAAATTGATCCCTGCGCTATATGACCTCGAAGCAGCAAACCTTCTTCCTGACAACATGATCATCGTTGGTGTTGCACGCTCACCAAAAACTAAATCTGAAATCGAAGAATACATTCGCTCAGTGTTACTGCTTAAAAATCGCCATCACAACCACCCAATTGATGAAGCGATCCAAGAAAAACTTGTTTTAAAAGTTAATTATGTCGACGGAAATGTAAAAGACAAGACTTTTTACCCAAGACTTTCAGCAAAACTTAATGAACTAACGGCCAACAACACGTTATGTACGAACCGTTTATTTTATCTTGCCACCTATCCAAATCTTTACGAAGCAATCCTTGAAAACCTTACAACTCACCAGTTACATGAAAACTGCGGCTGGGTACGCCTGATGATCGAAAAACCAATTGGAAATGATCTTTTGTCGGCGCAACGGGTTAATAAAACGTTAGCAACATATTTTACCGAAGATCAAATTTTTAGACTTGATCACTATCTGGGCAAAGAAACCATGCAAAACATTCTGGCGTTTAGGTTTGCCAACGGACTCTTTGAACATCTCATGAACAGCGAATGTATTGATCACATCCAAGTAACCGCGGCTGAGGATTTTGGCATAGGGCAACGAGGCGAATATTTTGACAAGGTTGGCATGCTCAAAGATGTCGGTCAAAATCATTTATTGCAAATGCTCACTTTTGCCGCAATGGATAAACCAAATAGCTGGAGCAATCAGGATATTACCGATAAGAGAATTGAATTTCTTAACTCGATTAAACCCGATATTACGCGTTTTTCACTCGGGCAATACAGCGGGTATCAACAAAGTGATTACACGCATGAGACCTCACAAACCGACACTTTTTTTGCGTTCAAAGCAACTATCGAAAATAAACGTTACCAGAGTCTTCCGGTATATTTTCGAGGTGGAAAAGAATTAAAACAAACGGTAACAGAAATTTCAATCGTATTTAAACCCTCAAGAGATCGCATTCTTACCCATCTTGCAGGTGGTGATTCACCAAACGTTCTTATCTATCGAATACAACCAAACGAAGGAATTGTAATGCGGCTTCTAACTAAGACTCAATCGCACGATTTATCACTCGAACAAACCTACATGCAGTTTTGTTATAAAGATTATGCACCAAAATCTCCTGATCCCTACGAACGACTGATTATGGATGCTTTCAGAGGTGACCAAACATTTTTTGTGGATGCACCCGAAGTTGAAGCACAGTGGGCGATCACCGATCAGCTTTCTAAACAAAACGTAGCCCCAACTCTCTATGACAAAGGAACCTGGGGGCCAAAAACAGCCGACGATGTAATCACCCCTGATGGAAGAACGTGGCTTGAACCAAGTCTATTATTCTGTAGATTGTAATGTATTGAAAGTAACTAGTAATTACGTGTTACGAATTACGTCTTACTAATTACATCTCCTTAAACCTTTTAACTTTCTTTGCCATCGTCTATACTAAGAGAATGTACTCATTGACTTCTCTTCTTCAACTCCCGCACCATAAACAATCTGAGTTAACGTGGCTTTACATATCATCGGTTCTCCGTACTTTTGTTGCTGGATTTGCCTTTTCTCTTCTGCCTATTGTTTTGTATGAAACTAACTCCCAAGACACCATCAAAGACACACTGATTTTTGTAGCGTCATTGTATCTCATTACCCACACTGTTCGATTATTTGTTAATCCACTTATTTTCAATATTTGCTCAACTTTCGGGCTAAAGTGGGGGCTTACCCTTGGACAAGTATCTCTTACTATTGTGTGTATTTTGCTTAAAAATAATGCGTTGATACCGGCATTTATCACGTTAGGATTTGCCATAGGATTTTGGTGGGATGCGTATCATCTGTATTTTGGAACAAAAGTAAAGGATTCCTCTATTGGTAAAAACCTGGGAACACTTGGTGCACTTTCGCTCATGACGGGAATGCTGACCCCATTAATTTCAGGCCTCGTACTAACAATCGAAAGCTACGATACGTATTGGAACATCAGTATTCTACTTTCACTCGTTAGTATTGTTCCTACCTTTTTTCTTACCGGGAATAAACCTCTTAGCCACGTTTCATTTACTGACATTTATCGCGAATCTAAAAACCACACGCGTGATTTTTTTATGTTCTTTGGACTTAGTGCTGAATCGGTTACCAGTCGAATAATCTGGCCACTTGCGCTTGCCTTTATACTTGACGACTACCTGTCACTAGGAATATTTTTTACGCTGGTTAGTCTTGGAGCAATTATCATTTATCTTTTGCTCGGACGCTATATTGATTCTCACCCAAAGAAAACAATGGAACGCATCGGTGTTGGGGCTGTTACGACTTCATGGTTTGGCAAAGTTTTCGTTCAAAATCCAATCGGATTTTACATTTTTGAAATGATTCATTCTTTGGGTCATCCACTTTTTGATATGCCGGCAAACGCAATTGGATATGAACACGCCCATAGAGAAACGGCATCAATATACATTGCTTTTAGACAAACAGCTATTCAAATCGCAGAAATTGCAACACTTTTGATATTCATTCTGGTGATTTCTATCGATGCACCCATTTCAGTAATGTTTATTCTCGCTGCATTTGTAGCAACGTTACCTCTTATCCATTCAAAATATCCTGTTCATTCTTGACATATGGTTAGGCAAAGACCGATACTGTAGCGTATGCAACTTGGATATGTTGGTCTTGGCAAAATGGGAAAAAACATGGTTCTTCGGTTGCACGAAAAAAACGTAAACGTTGTAGCGTGGAATCGCTCACAGCAGCCACGAGAGGTTGTATCCCATGTTGGAGTTACAACAGTTGAACACCTTGAAGATCTTCCAAATAAACTTGCTTCTCCACGGATTATCTGGCTCATGCTACCTGCAGGTGAGATTACCGATAATGCAATACAAACGTTACTTCCACATATATCACCAGGAGATCTGATCATAGATGGCGCCAACTCATATTATAAAGACACATTACGGAGAAAAGAAAAAGTGTTGAAAGCAGAAGTTCGATTTATGGACATAGGCGTCTCGGGCGGACCTGAGGGCGCGCGCAATGGTGCATGTTTAATGATCGGTGGTGAGAAAGCAGATTTTAATACGCTTACTCCATTATTTGAAAAACTTTCTGCACCCGACGCGTTTGGCTATTTTGGACAACATGGAGCGGGACATTTTGCAAAAATGGTTCACAACGGTATTGAATACGGCATGATGCAAGCGATTGCCGAAGGCGCGGCAGTACTTAATGAGTCACCAGAATTTGACCTAGATCTTACCGAAATCTTTCGCGTTTATAACAACAAATCCGTTATAGAATCCCGCCTTGTGGGTTGGACCAAAAATGCACTTGAGGCAGACCCCAAGCTTGTAAACATTTCATCAAAAATAAACCACTCAGGCGAAGGAGAATGGACAGTTAAAACGGCACGCGAATATGATATTGAAGTTCCTATTATCGAAACATCACTCGATGTTCGAAAGCAGTCGTCACAAAACTCAAACTCATTCCGCGACAAAGTGGTTTCGGCAATGCGTGGCCAATTCGGCGGCCATGACGTAAAGAGCTAGGTTTCACATGAATAGTATTCCCAACTTTTCTCACCTTGTAAAACCGCTAACGAAAAATTCAGTAGTAAGATTTCAAAACGTTATATGGGATTATTATCGGCACAATAAACGATCGTTTCCCTGGCGTGAGACCACAAATCCTTACTTCATCATGGTCTCAGAAGCCATGCTTCAGCAGACTCAAACAAAAAGAGTAGGGGAGTACTATCGAAAATTTATCGACAAATTCCCAACGGTCGAATCTTTGGCAACCGCAACATTGCGTGAAATTTTAACAGTATGGCAAGGCCTTGGGTATAACCGCCGAGCAAAATTTCTACATAACGCGGCACAAAAAGTTGTTGCCGATTTTGATGGCCTCATTCCAGCAACCCTGTCAGATCTTGAAGATCTTCCAGGAATTGGTCCAAACACCGCAGGTGCGATATTAGCGTATGCCTATAATCAGCCAACGGCATTTATTGAAACTAATATTCGAAGCGTGTTTCTGTATCTCTTTTTTCGGAATACTGATGCAGTTTCAGATAGCGAACTGTTATCAATTATCGATCAAACATTAGACAAGAATAATCCGCGCGATTGGTATTATGCACTTACCGACTACGGAGTATTTATTAAATCTCAAACAAAAAACCCTTCACGAAAAAGCAAACATTACACAAAACAATCTAAATTTGAAGGGTCAGATCGACAATTACGCGCAAAAATTATTTCTATGATTTTAAACAACGGACCTTCGGCACAAAAAGAATTTTACGCGCTAAATCAAAGTAAACAACGAATCGACACAATTTTGGATGAGTTACGATCTGAAAAACTCATACGCAAGTCAGGTACTACATTTAGTATATAATAAGTAAAATGAATGATGTTTTGTGGGAAAAAATTAAACGAGCTTCCGAAGAATCGATTGCGCATCCCGGCATAAACTCAAAACCCTTGCCAAAAAACGAGTCCGTGCATGACCCCGAAATTTATCTTTTTAGACATGGTCAGACGCACGATAACATCAACAGAATTTTTTCAGGATGGAGAGATTCCGAACTCACCGACGAAGGCATTATGCAAGTCACCGAGCTTGCAGAAAAACTTAAAGACAAACACATAGACCTTTGCATTACCTCGCCACTCACAAGATCGAAAGATACCGCTCACATTGCACTACAATTTCATCCCGATGTAGTTTTTGAAGAAGACGAACGAATTCTTGAACGCAACTACGGTGAACTTACGGGACATAGTAAAGAAAAAGCCTTGGAAGAAGATCCTGACCTTACCGCAAGATATCGGCGCTCGTATGATTTTCCACCACCAAAAGGTGAATCTATTAAAATGGTCGAGGAACGTGTATTTCCATTTTGTACAGAACTCATAGAACGCATAAAACACAACAATATTAATGTTGCAATCTCAGCTCACAGCAATTCTATGCGAGCTATTAGAAGATATTTTGAAAAACTTTCAATCGTTGAAGAGATAACTCTTGAGAATCCACTTGGATGCGACTATTCTCAGTATGTTGTTCATAATCAAAACAACACAGAGGCAGCACCATATTTTACTCGTAAAGATCTTGATGACTTAATCGTTCCAAACGAATCGCTATTTGAAGCACTCGATGACTAGCTTTTTAACGTATACACGGGCCTAATTCCCACGGGCCGCAGAGAGGTTTTAAATCGTCTTAATCCTTGGATTCCTAAATCTTGCTGGAAATTAATCACATCACACCGACGTTTATATAAAGTCGCAATCGTGTGAAACATAAACTCAGACAAACCAGCGACATCCGACAATGACTTGAAAAAGTGTACTACAACTTCTTGATGAGACGTATCTTCAACTCCGCAAAATCCCACGATTTTATTTGACACATAAAACGTCACATATGAAATAGGAATCAACGCCCTAAACTGGAGGGCTTTTTCAAGTGAATTTTTTTCACCATTATCAACTTTTTCAGAATTTTGTAACTCCCATTCTTCGTACATTGACCAAACTTTTTCATCATCATTAATCTGGGCAAATTTTACAGTAACTAGCGATACACATTTGCGCACCTTTCTTCGTACCCCTTCATATTCCGAACCTAAAAGCGTATCAGTCTTCCCCATAGCATAGATATAATCACTGTTATCTTGGTCTATTGTTGACGTTAAAACATTAACGGGCGAGAGCTCAACAAACGACAGACCATTCTCAAAAAGTATCGCGAGCGTCTGCATAAACATATTTTCTCCAAGTAACATAAGTCCTTCGTGGTTTTTGTATAAACCTCGATCGACAATTATGTTCCCATATAATGACGAAATTTGCGGTGTATTATCTGTATCCGTAATAAACAAATTTGAAAACAACCGATGTGACGTGGGCTTTGAAAGCCCGTTGTATTCTTTTTGCAGTCGCTTCTGATGAATTAACGACAAACCTACAAATTCAGGATATTGTGGAATTTTTGCAGGTGACACCATCGATTAATTATAATTCGCACGAAACCATTACTCAACTTCACGCCAAACATATGATGCCTTTTCTCCCCGTAAACTCGAGATTATGTGGTCATCGAACAAATACTTTGGCTGCCACACAAAAACTTCAGCAGGCGTTGTTTCGTTACTATTTGCGCCCACGATACCAAGATCCCGAGAAAGTGATACGCCCGAGATACTTACAACTGAACCATACACCATAAGAGGTTGCGTTGCCGTTTCATTGATATCAGAACTAAACGTGCCACCAACAATAAAGAGTCCTGAAATTTGCGTGACTGCACCGCTAACACTAACATCTCCCTCAACGATAAAAACGGTTGCTACTGAAGCTACATCAGGAATATTATCCGTAATCGTAAGGTCACCTTTTACAATAATCACCGAGGAATGCGGCACCGACACATACTCATGTGAAATTGTTGACGATGAAACTGTTAGATCAGAAGCATACACACATGTACCGTTAGTATGAGGAAGAGTCGATGGACACGGCGCTGCATTTGACGCAAGAAGTCCATATCCGGGAATTATATCAACCAAACTTGATGCATTAGACATCGTATGCTGATAATTTTCAACTCGCGTTCCTGTGGACGGAAATGCATTAATCGCATCAGAACTAATCACAGACCCCAAGGTAAGAAGCGTTTGATCACTTGGTTCATAAATACTTACCGGTCCAGACGAATACACGGGTGAATCTCCTACATTCACCCACGGATTAAAAAGCCCAAACACCGGACTTTTGGTAAATGCACCTGCCACATCGCCAACTGAAAACTGCACTCTAAATGGTCCTTGCGATGGATCTCCGTATGATATTTCGCCTGTTGAAATCGTCACGGGCTGTGTAACGCCATCGTATGCCTCAAGCCCGCTATCAAAAATAATTGCACTCAGTACCGGCTGCCAATCGCTCCACAAAAGACCAGATTGTTTTGAGTAATAGCGATATTGAGCGTTTGAAACCAAAAGCCCGCTTTCCAAATCACTTACGGTTATTTTTGAGTCAAAACAACCTACGCACGCACCTTCAGATGTGACAATACTGCTGGGTGGGTTTGGAGTTTTTGAGTCTTTTTTTATAATTTCTTGTTTTGGCTGTTCTTGCCGACCAAGATCATCAATACTGTAGTACGTGAGTTGCGTCTGTCCTTCTGATGTTAGTGGTATTGCTATTGATTGTTTTTTAGAATCTTGCGTCAATATGCGAACGTCATCCCAATAAGAAATACTTGAAGACGACGAATAAACCCCCATCGCAAGATACACATATTGGACACCCGATGGAACTACCACTGAAGAGGTAAACTGACTCCACTGTTGATTTTGCTCTGCCACGTAATTTGAAAACCCAAGGACTTGATCATACGTTTTGGTACCATCAAGCCCGTGGACCTCAAAATACGCGAGCGAATCCTGACTAATGTACTGCATTGCCCACGCTGAAACGTCAATAGTTTCACCTTCCGTAACCAAAGTAGGGGACTGTTTGTTGGAAAGATAGGTAAATGATGCAGTTTGCGGATATGAAACTAACCCAACCGATCTATTTCCACTATGAAACAAAACGAGACTCGGAAAAGTGTAGGCAGAATCCGAAACGCCCCAACCGGAAGGGATACCGGTAGAAAACGTCTCGAATGATCCATTCACCGGTAATAGCGTCGACCGAGCATATTGCACCGTACGTGCATCCTGATTATCTATCTTGTATACAAGCGATGCGGGCGCGCTTCCAAACGACTCGACCAAAAAATCAACCGTCACACTACTTTTGTACCAACCGTCAGTACCCAAAATACCGGAAACAGAGAGAGTCGTTTGCGGATCCTGCGCATATACGTTTACCGAGCTGTACAAAAACAGCATCATCGTAAGGAACATCGCAAAAAGCTGAATAGAACATACGTTACGTCTATACATAAAATGGGTTATGCAAACATATCGAATACGTAGCGCCGTGTCAAGTTGCCAACCTTCAACACTGTTCTGTTACTATTGGTACAGTTCTATGGAGATATCTACACTCATTATTCCCAGTTTTATCGCAGGACTGTTCACCTTCCTTGCACCCTGTACATTCCCTCTTATTCCAGGGTATCTTGGATTCATTAGCGGTACAACGCATTCCGACATATCAAATCCCACAACGGTCATTCATGTGCGTAAAAAAATATTGCTTAACGGGCTATTCTACGTGTTTGGGTTCAGTTCAGTTTTTATTTTATTAGGAATGCTTTTTGGACTTGGTGGTTCGATCTTTGGACAGTATCGTTCACTACTGTCACAAATTGGAGGAGCGTTTGTGTTATTTTTTGGTCTATACCTGTTGGGATTTTTTACATCCCCCGCATTTTCGTTTTTGCATGCAAACCATACGTTTGGTGTATCAAAAGCGTTAACTCCTGGAAAACCACTTAGCTCTTTTATTTTCGGTACTACATTTGCCTTTGGATGGACACCATGTGTCGGGCCAATTCTTGGGAGTATTCTTACGTTGGCGGCACAACGGGCAACAGTTTTCCAAGGTGGTCTTTTGTTGTCCGTCTTTTCGCTTGGACTTGCAATTCCATTTTTACTTATCGCGGTTGGCATTGGATCTGCTGGTACCTACATCAAACGTATCAACAAATATCTGCATGTTATAGAAAAAGTCGGTGGGGGACTCCTTATTATTATTGGAATACTTCTCCTTACAAATACTTTCGACCAATGGATCTCCTTTTTTTATAGACTAGACATATTCGATTTTAATTGGATAGCAACCTATCTTTAATTTTTACAAAAATGGGAACTATCGCAAAACAAAGCATTTGCAGTATACTTAACCGTAGACATGCCAGCGGTTCTATCTGTAGAAAAACTTTATAAATCATTTGGTAGCAAATCGGTAATAACTGACCTTTCATTTGATGTCGAAAAAGGCAGCATCTTTGCATTTCTTGGAGCCAATGGTTCGGGAAAAACAACAACGATTCGTTGCTTACTCAACATTTTAAAACCAACGTCAGGAACCACATCGGTGTTTGGTTCTCAGTTTTCTCTTGACATGGCACCAAAAATCGGATATCTACCTGAAGAACGCGGACTCTACGCAACAACACGCGTTGCCGAAACACTAGTCTATTTTGGTGAACTAAAAGGAATTGAGCGTCGTAAAGCCACTACATGGGCATACGAGTATTTAGAACGCGTAGGACTTTCAGATCATGCACAAACAGAGATTAAAAAACTCTCGTCAGGACAACAACAAAAAATCCAGCTCGGCATCACGCTCATTAATCAACCTGAACTTCTTATTTTAGATGAACCAACCAAAGGGCTTGACCCTGTTAATCGTGCTCTTTTTATGAACATGTTTGCCGATTTTAATGCACAAGGTGCAACTATTGTTTTTGTTTCGCATCAAATGGATGAAGTTGAGCAAATTGCCGACAGTCTCGTTATGATAAAAAATGGAAAACGCGCCCTCTATGGACCACTACAAAACGTTAAACAACAGTTTGGAACAAACACAATTCACCTTTCATTTAGCGGTGAAATACCTGTAAATGATGCACTCTACGAACAAACGCACACCGAAAAAAACGAAACACAACTAACACCAAAACCCAACATAACTCCCAAAGAAATCTTACATTTTTTGACCGAACAGCAACTTACCATTTCAGACTACTCACTAGGTGCGCCTTCACTGCAAGATATTTTTGTACGCGTTATGGATGATCCCACTTACTAATACCCATGAAACATATTACACTTATTGCAAAACGAGAATACATAAAAACAGTCAGAAAACCATTGTTCTGGTTGGCAACACTGCTTCTTCCTGCATTTATTGTTATAGTAAGTCTTGTTTCCGGATATTCAGCAAAAATTGCAGAAGATAATATTCAAAAAGAAGCTGCACAAGCACATGAAATATTGGTTTATGATCCATCCAATCTTGTTTCCAACCTATTACTTAACGCACCTCTAAAAGAAACGTCTGACCTTACCGATGCTCTTCAAAAAGTTCAAGATAATTCAGCTGACGCACTCTTTGTAATTCCAAGTGACATTACCCAAACATTTACAGCGCAGATTTACACACAAGACACCGGAATTCTATCGATGGGAAAATTTGATTCAACGTTGCAATTACTTGTTAAACAAAGCGCAATATTACAGGTGACTCCCCAGGAGCTACAACCGTTACTATCACAAAACATTGACATTGATTCAACGTATTACAAGGACGGACAGGAAACGGAATTTAAGCTTGAAGAATTTGTAGTCCCCATCATTGCGTTTGTATTATATTTTCTCCTTGTATTTATGGCTAACAACTTTCTACTAACCAGTATCTCTGAAGAAAAAGAAAACCGCATGATCGAAATAATGGTTTCAATTGTTGATAGAAAATCACTCATCTGGGGTAAACTGGCCGGCATCACCGCAATTGCGTTAACACAAGTTGCGATACTCGCGGTAACAAGCATTGTGATTTTGTACCTCTCGCGCGACACGATCACGCTTCCTATTGATCTATCTCTGGTAGTCATACACCCGATTGAACTTATGCTCTACCTGTTATACATAGCAAGCGGATTCTTTTTGATTGCGTCGATCATGGTTGGGGTTGGTTCCATTATGCCCACATACAAAGACGCGCAAAACTTTTCGTCCATCTTTATTATTGCAGCGATCTTTCCCATGTATTTCTTTTCGATCATTTTGCAAGATCCGAACGGTCTCATTGCTCTGGCCGTAAGTTATTTCCCCTTAACCTCACCGCTCATTTTTGCCTGTAGACTTGCCCTTGGTGCGTTAACATCGGTAGACATTATTATTAGTATTGTTCTCATGGTAACCTACGTGAGTCTTGGATTCTTTATTGCATTCAAGCTTTTTGAAATCGGCTCACTTGAATACAACAATAAAATTGGCATGTCCCAAATCAAAGAACTTTTCACAAAAAAAACACCCAAAACGTCATGAAATTCATAGACAAACGCACGTCGAATACAACACCCGAGCACATTCAAAAACACGCTCAATCCATTGATGCATACCGAAGGCATCTTCAAAACGTTGTTGGAAACAAAGACACGCACAGTAGCGAATATTCCCTTTTTCTTCCTTTTGACAAAACGTTGCTAAGCAAAATAACGAGCATTGCAAAAACTTACGACAAACCCGAACTAGCCGCAATTATCGTAATTGGCATTGGAGGATCAAACCTTGGTACATGGGCTGTATTTGACGCTGCAATCTCGGTTAAACGCCCCATACTGTTTGCTGACACTGTTGATCCTTCGGTCATTCTGCCCATAATTACGCAAATGACTGAAATCTATGAAGATAACAAGCATGTACTTTTAATTGTTGCAAGCAAGTCAGGAAAAACAACCGAAACTATTGCAAACTTTGGTGTGTTAGTTGAGGTTTTAAAAAAACACGATCCCGTATGGAACGATCATATTATTGCTATAACAGAAGAAAATTCTCCACTCTGGAACTACGCAAACAAACGCGACTATAGAACGTTACCTATTCCCAAAACTGTCGGGGGAAGGTATAGCATTTTCAGCTCCGAAGGTCTTCTACCTCTGGCACTTTCGGGAGTTAATCTGTTGGAGTTAACGGAAGGTGCTCAAGATGCAGTAACGGACGGATTAAGCGAGGATTTTTCTGTTAACACATCAATTCACAGTGCTGCAATAATTTTTCAAAACTACCTTGAGGGAAAAACAATTCACAATACGTTTTTGTTTGGAACAAACTTATTCCAATTTGGACAATGGTATCGACAACTTATTGCAGAAAGCCTTGGAAAAAACGGAAAGGGGATTACTCCAATCACCACAACAGGCTCAACTGATCTTCACTCAATTGGTCAACTTTATTTTGATGGACCTACAGATAAATTCACCACATTCGTTTCTATTGACAAAGTGCTTTTTGACGCTGAGATTACAAAAGACGAACAGCTTAAAGATCTGGTGCCCAACATTTCAGGCAAAAATTTGTGGGATGTGATGAGGTCAATTCACGCTGGAGTCATAAAAAGTTATATTGACAAACCGCTAGCCTTTGTTGAGATTCAACTTGACTACTGCGACGAGTATCAGATTGGATATCTTTTGCAAATGAAGATGCTCGAGGTTATGTATCTTGCTCAACTGCTTGAGGTAAATGCGTTTGATCAACCAGGGGTAGAGGACTACAAAACTGCAACAAAACAGTATTTAACTAACTCTTGATTTGGTGTGATTTATTCGATACGATATAGGTAGTTGAGTTTGAATAGAGGTGTAACTGCCCATATGTCTGACAAAAAGAAATCTACAAAACATACCGTTAAGAAAGTCGCTAAAATCAAAACGACTCCACGTAGTTATCATATTAATTCGTTTTTGTTTCTACTTTTCATGCTTGGACTTTTTAGTGTTGGTTTGGTAGTCTTATACTAGGACTAGTCCTACTCGTTTAACTTTATGAAATCAACAAACTGGAAAAACGAAGCTGAAAAAACTACCGCAAAGGTACGATCAAAAAAACTCATTCCAACAGTAGCTAACTCCTCACATTTTTACACGTTTGCATTTTTGTTTTTTATGCTCACACTTTTTAGCATCGGTGTGTTTATGTTTGTTGATGGAAACGAAATAGTATTCAAGATTGGCGTTAATCCAAAAACAACACCTACCCCAACCGCAGTTGCTACTCTTACTCCAACACCAACCGTAACTCCAAGTGAGTCAATGGTTGACATTACTCCACAGCCAACGGTTGCCCCCTATGCAAACGACACGTTCACCAATTTTTCAATCAAGGCCCAAAAGGACATAAGCGGGACGATTTTTGCATTCGTTACCATTTCACACGATGGCTACGAAACACTGGAATTTGGAACACTATCAACAGTCAATGGTGAACAAATTTTTAGTTACTACACAGATAAGGGTCAGCATGTTGGACAAATTCTCGCATCTTCATATTCTCCCCAAATGTTAGATTTTTGGTTTGAGCCTTTGGTCGATAAGTTATTCGTAGTTAGCTCGCTAACTGACACTTCTTCGGCTAATCAAGGAGGTATGCCACAAGGTATTTTTATGGTCTCTTTACCTACCGTAAATAGCGAAACACCAGGTACTTGGTCACTTATATATAGTGGTTCACCCGGCATTTATTCACGATTTGGTTTAATGGGTTTTGATCGCCAAACAATGAGTTTAATCATTGATGATGCTGGCGGAGATTCATGTGCTTCATGGGGAACAATTTCAACGCTAACATTGTCAGGCGAACTAACAGAAGTGACTCGAATAGCTGGTGGTTGCGGAGATTCAACAAAACCTCGACTCCTTGATTATAAAAACAGTACGCTTTATCTTGCAACGGTTTCTCAGGAAGATACGAACAGTAATCCAGTTGGTCCTTCTTATCCCATAACCGAAATATATACCTTGGATGCAATGAGTTTAGAGAAAACCTCACTCGTAACATTAAACCCAACCGTTGATATTATTTATGACTTTTCAAAAGATTGGCTTTCACAGTCTGATTTTACTATTGCGGATAATGAAGTAACGTTCAAAGGAACAATGAACTTTGCTGGCACAGACGAACAGTACTTTGCCCTAGACACCAATGCGCTTACGTTCCGTTCTCTTGGACTTGTTCCACTCCCTGAGTAATTTCATACATCAACCTACTGATACGCTATAATAATCTGATGCAGCGAGCGATATTATTCGATTGGGACGGAACATTAGCACACACACTTCCTATTTGGATGTCTTGGTACAAAGCCTTTAGTTTGTTTCTTTCACTTGAGCTTACAGATCATCAGATTGCAGTTCAACTTTTTGGTCACAATGATCTCGTCCAAAAGTTTATCATTACCCCAAACCAACTAAGACAGGCAGAAGATTACGCGGACTCAAAAGTTGATCTATCTACTGAATTTGCACAAGTAACTCTCCATCCCGGCGCACAAAAAACAATTAAAAAACTACATGATCAAGGGTATAGTCTTGCTATTACTACATCCTCTGATATTGATCTGTTTATTAAACCGGTGCTTGAACGTCAGAATTTAACATCATATTTTGATGCGTTGGTTGATCGACACCAGGTAAAAAACAACAAACCAGCACCAGACATTTTTCTTAAAGCTCTCGACATATTAAACGTTGAACCCAAGAATTCAATAATCGTAGGAGATGGTGATAAAGATATTGTTGCCGCCAAAACAGCAGGCATTAAGAATGTATTATTTTACCCACCTGAGCACCATATTATATATTCTGAACAGTATATTAAAACACTCTCTGCCGATAGAATAATTACGGACCTGAGCGAACTTCCCGTGGTGATTGAAAAGCTCTTTCATGCATAACGCTTTACAGTTTTGCATTTTCCCTGCCCGTTGTACAATACACAGTAGCGGAGTTTGCACAGTAAGTCCGCAGTTTTATAACCCAAAAAGGAGTTTGTGAAGCAAAACTCCCGAAAAACGAATACATAGCATTCTTGGATTAGTATGTAACAAGAAATTGTGGAGTTTATGCAATAAACTCCAAGTTATAAAATGTTTTACATTTTATATACGCCCCCGTAGCTCAACTGGATAGAGTAGGAGTGTTCTAAACTCAAGGTTGCAGGTTCGATCCCTGCCGGGGGCACCAGTACCATTCGGTACCTGGCTTTGCCAGCAACAAGAATGGGACCTGAGACAGGTGCAGACTTGTACCTGTCCATTACAATTTTTATGAATTATTATTACGTATCCGTTTTGCATAATATTGAAAAGGATTTTACCTACATTGGTTACTCTTCAAACCTAAAACAACGTATTGAGTATCACAAAGCCCACAAGGTTAAATCAACAAAGAACCATACACCGCTAACACTTGTTTTTTATGAAGCGTACATAATGAAAAGTGATGCTAAACGGCGAGAAAAGTATTTGAAAACAAACAAAGGGCGAACAACTGTAATGACAATGCTAAAAGATTATTTTGACAACAGACTCACTTCCCAATAATGAGTAGCCAACAAAGGCAATCAGTTTTTTAATCTTATTGCCACTCCTAAAACCTGGAATTTTTCGAAAAAATCGCCATCACTGGTAACAAGTATATGATTGGCAAATTCAATTCATCCCCAAATTTTGGACATGCCTTTCTAACGGGTTCCTTAAGCTCATTTCAAAACTCAATATTTCGCAGTAGGACAATAATAAGTGCGAGAA
>CAYZXG010000011.1:0-17605 GCA_964482365.1 uncultured Candidatus Saccharibacteria bacterium
TTTCTTTAGGGAACATTTTTTGAAAACCTTGTAAGGTGGCGTTGATTTTTACGGGGTTTTGTGATGCGACGACAATTCTCCTCATGTTTTTTACCAGATTAGTGTACCATTTCGGCAATTTCAAACCCCTGGGGTTTGATGAGGCCTCTGTGAGGCTGAAATATATGTGTTGACCATCACGTTAAAACTTCTCACTATAGTGGTGCGTTTCGGTGAATCTCAGTGTGCCGGTATATGACTTGATTAAATCAAGTTCCGATGTAAAAGCATCATAGTCTTCGAATGGGTTTTTTACATATTCAGACAATTGATTTTCATGCACCCATTTATATATACCCTCTGGTCCGGCGGTAATTTCGCCGTGCGGGTTTTTGACAAGACACAAAAACATAAATTTATCTTCAAGTAGATTGTTTGATTTCTTGTCAAAAACTAGGTAATGTTTGAGTGCTACGATGGTAGGGTCACCGGTCAATCCAGTTTCTTCGCTAAGTTCTCTTGATGCGGCTTTAAGAACAGTTTCCCCATAATCAACCTTCCCTGACATAAATCCTTGACACCCGTAAAACGGACTTTTTAACCGTGTGTAGATCAGATACTCATTTGTTAAATTATCAGTATCACGTTGACAACAAACCCAGACCGAGATTTTTGCTTGAACTTTCAGAGTGAGTTTTTCGGTATCTAATTTTCCTGCATAGCCTTTTCCTTTATCAGTGAGGCGATAAAAGGTTCCATTTTTCTCAATCAAACCTAAGATTTTTAGTTGGTTCAGATGGAAGTTTAGTTTGTTATTCTCCATGTCATCTTCTATGCGCAAATCAGAATATCTACACTCGGGATAGAACAGAAGTTTCTTTAATATGAGTGTTTGTATCCTGTGTAAATTGTGCATGATTGGAATAATAATCCATTCTGAACATAAATACTAGACAAGTACATTTGCCTTGTTCTAAATTCCAAAACAGACAATGTCTAGGACTTTTTGACCTATGGGAACTTACAGAGCTTTTGTAACGGTTTATAATGTCTAGGTGGATTAATAAATACTACGGGGCTGTAGCTCAGTTGGCTAGAGCGCTTGCATGGCATGCAAGAGGTCAGGGGTTCAAGTCCCCTCAGCTCCACCATTAGTTTCGGGTACGAAACTTTAGGAGTTTGCTCAGCAAACTCCATGGCCAGGGTTATTGGTGAATGTGATACCCGTGTTCACGTTTTGAGATTTGTATTATTAAGTATGGGAGCCTATCGATTTTATGGATCGCGTACGCTACAATACGTCTATGTCTGAGAATGCGTATAACTCAAAAAAAATCGAGCCAAAATGGCGCGAGTTCTGGAAAAAGTTGCCAATCTATCAAGCCGATCTTAGCTCTGATAATGAGAAAGAGTATATACTTGTCGAATTCCCATATCCATCGGGAGCGGGGCTTCATGTGGGTCATGTATGGGGATATACCATGGGGGATGTTCTTGCTAGACGTGCTCGAATGAAAGGCAAAAATGTACTATTTCCCATGGGGTGGGATGCGTTCGGGTTGCCGACCGAGAATTATGCGATAAAAACGGGGGTTCATCCTGCGGTAGCAACTGCACAAAATGTGGCAACATTTAGACAGCAGATGGATCGAATGGGGTTTTCGTTTGATTGGTCGCGCGAAATAAATACCACCGATCCTAATTATTACAAGTGGACGCAGTGGATATTTTTAAAACTGTTTGAGAAGGGTCTTGCATATAAAAGCAACATGCCGATTAACTGGTGTGCTTTTTGTAAAACAGGGCTTGCAAACGAAGAAGTTACCGGTGAAAATCTGCACGAGAGGTGCGGAAAACCAGTTGAACGACGCATGATAGATCAGTGGCTTCTAAAAATTACGGCTTACGCAGATCGGTTGATTGACGATTTATCCACCGTTGATTATACAAACGACATTGTAAGCCAACAGACCAATTGGATTGGTCGTTCAATTGGGGCGTATGTAACCTTTGCCATTGAGGGATCAAGCGAAACGGTCACGGTTTTTACTACCCGTGCAGACACATTACCAGGGGTAACGTTTATGGTTGTATCTCCCGAACATCCGTTGCTCTCAACGCTTACGACTGATGAGCAATCAGAAAACGTGCGCGATTATGTAAAGATTGCAGCATCAAAGTCCGAGCTTGAACGATCGCAGTTGCAAAAAGATAAGACAGGTGTTTTTACCGGATCGTATGTAATAAATCCATTGACAGGCGCTAGGGTACCGTTGTGGGTATCTGACTACGTACTTGCTAGTTATGGCACAGGTGCTGTTATGGGTGTTCCAGCCTACGATGAACGCGATGCTGAGTTCGCTGAAAAGTATCACATTCCAGTAGTTGAGGTAGAAGAATTGGGCGAGCATGTGTCAGAGGAGATCGTGCAAAAACTAGCAGAAAAAGGCAGTGCAAAACCTGGTGTTGAATACAAACTAAGAGATTGGATCTTTTCACGCCAACATTATTGGGGTGAGCCGATTCCTATTATTCATTGTGAAACATGCGGTATGGTTCCAGTCCCGATCGAGCAACTTCCCCTTGAGTTACCTGAAATAACAGATTATCAGCCAACGGAAGATGGACGGTCGCCTTTGGCAAAAGTTGAATCGTGGGTAAACGTAGTGTGCCCAACGTGTGGAAAGATGGCAAAACGTGAAACTGATACCATGCCTAATTGGGCAGGATCGTCGTGGTATTTTTTGCGGTTTGTTGATCCCCATAATAATAGTGAGTTTGCTTCCCGTGAAAAGTTGGACCATATGATGCCGGTTGATTTGTATATTGGTGGGGCAGAGCATACAACGTTACATCTTTTATATTCGCGGTTTTGGCATAAAGTTTTATTTGATCAGGGATTAGTAGCGACTGCTGAACCATATGCAAAAAGACGGAATCGTGGAATTATTTTGGCTCCTGACGGGCGAAAAATGAGCAAAAGTCTTGGTAATGTAATAAATCCAAATGACGAAGTCGATGTGGTTGGAGCCGATACCTTGAGGATGTATGAGCTATTTATGGGACCGTACCAAGACACGTTTCCGTGGAACCCGTCGGCGGAAAAAGGTGTGTATAGATTTTTGGAGAGAGTGTATGCCATGCAAGGTAAGGTACTGGTAAACAATCTGCCTGATACACGGCTTTCGGTTCGCATAAAGCTTAATGAAACCATCCGTAAAGTCGGAAAAGATGTAGAGAACATGAAATTTAATACCGCTATATCAGCATTGATGGAGTGTTTAAACGAGATTGAGCGAACAAACGGTGCGATTGCTAAAAAGGATTGGCAGGATTTTGTAAAACTACTTGCACCATTTGCGCCATTTATCTCTGAGCAGTTATGGTTTGAAATGTCAGAAGAGTTAGGAAAACCGTTCATTTCCATTCATGTACAGGCTTGGCCTTCTGAGGATAACACGGTGGAGGATAAAAAAGATATTGTGATCCCCATTCAAGTCAATGGAAAGCATCGAGATACGCTGATCATTTCGGACGGAGATGTACGTCAAGAAACGGTGGAGTCGCGTGCAAAAGAGATGGGGGGGGTTAAAAAATGGCTTGATGGTAAGGCTGTGTCGACGGTTGTTTACGTACCCGGAAGACTTATTAATTTCGTGCTTCAAAAGTAATTTGGGGGATTCCCGGAATATTTTTCCGTCAATCTTTCCCATAAAGTTCCAAATCGATTTACCCGAGAATAGTAAAATATGACCGACCGGAGGATTTACCCTCCGGTCGGTATTTGTGCAACGTGCTGGTTAGCGAGTAAACCCAGCCCGTACCCATAACTCGTACACCCTTAACCTCGTGATGTCTCTCTGGTCAATATTGTACTCCAGAGCGATTGGGATGTGGAAATACTCAACGGTGTCGATGTTGACGACACCAGCTTCTTTGAAGTAGTATGTTTTCTCCCTTGGGAGCTGAAACACCGTACTCCATACGTCCGTTCGATATCCTTCGTGGATATCGACAGATGAATAGTTGTACGGAACTTGATCATTTTCTACGGACCATACAAAATCATCCAGTGCCTCAGGACGGACAATCGTCTTTTTGACGATCCCAACTATTCCGTTACTACGATCTCCTTCGCGATACTCAACCCCGTCCAATATCCATCCGTGACCAGCACGATCGTGCTGATTGGAAGGAAACACGAGGTCTGTTGACGTGAGGACATACATCTCCGGCCCATAATCCCCAAGGATCGATGATTTATCCACGACGAATACTTCGTACCGCCGTGGGACATTATCAACCCGGGTGACTTCTACAACTTTGGCCTCTACAACTTCAGTGACTTCTGTCGGTTGTCGGTTGTCTACTATTGGTTGCTGTGAACAGCCAACCAACAAAAGGACAGTCAACATTACACAGCAAACTAGCTTTTTCAACCTGCTCATTTCAGTTCTCCTTTTCGAGGATGTATTGGATGTCAAAGAACCTGCGTCATTGCACAATGAGCCGATAATATACTACAGGGGGTTATTTGCTTGAGGCTTATCTGAGGTGAGGTTACTGAATGAGGTCTACGTTAAGTCTTAATCACCCTATCCAGAACCTTTAATGCATCCGCATTATGTTGAATCATTTTTCTAATATAGGGAGCAAGATGGCCTTCACTAAAAAGAGCTTTTCCGTATGGATTAATGTCACCTTGGTGGTAGATACAGTTATTTAACTCAATATCTTGATCGGTAGCGTGCATAATCTGCCATTCAATGGGTGTAATTTTACCTGCTAGTTCAAGTGGTGCTATGGCACGAACGCGAAGTGTTGGAAGTAAACCTTTCTCGTGAGTTGTTGCAATGTGCTTTTTTGTAATTTGCCGCATTCCTGCAAATGGAATGGGTTGATTCCGTGCGGTTAGTTCATATCTTCCCAAGATGTCACTTTGTGCTGCGTTATATCCGATGCGGCTGCGAATTTTTGGTCTTGTTACAACTTCTTGTAATTCTACTTTCCCAACATAGGTTCTTGAACGTACGATGGTTTCATCATAGGTGCGCGGGTGACCAATAAATAGTCGACACCGTGCGAGATCATACGTCTCCTGGGATAATGTTTCAATCGTCTCCATTAAAACGTTTGCGGATCCTTGCGTTAATACAAGTTCTATCATTGTTTCCAAAAACTCAATATCGTTTTGGTCGTGCATACCCCGATCAGTTTTTAGCAATTCCGCGAGTCGACTGTTAATTTCAGTTGCTTCGAATTCATCAGGTAGCGGTGGGAGATTAGTTGCAATAGCAGAAATCATCCGTTTATCAGTTGCCATTTTTCTTATTACTGAGGAAGTTGATTTTATACTTGCATCAAGATCCCATGGATTGCGCAAGGTTTGGTCAGTTAAGATTTTTGCGTTTGTTAATGCTTCGTTAAATGGAACGTTCAGTTTGTCTGATGAATATCGCATTTCGGCTGTTACGGGAGCCAAAGATTCAACGTGAGCATTTGCTACCGAAAAGAGGGCAGGGTATCGTTGTTCGGTTAATACATCTCGTAGATAGCTGGAGCTATCTTTGATTGATCGAGTTGCTAGAGCAGTTTCTTTATTACGATTGTTGTATGTCTGAAGAATGCGAATCACGTCGGTAAGATGCATCAAGTTGGTCAGATTAGTTTCGTCAAATGAGCATGGATCTGCAACAAAGGCTTTCAATTGCTCCGAAATAAATGCGCTGTAAGCCAAGTAATTGCCCGTTCTGTAATCTTCAATTTCCCTGTCCCATTCGGACGGAAATACATCATCCATGATTATCTTTACACTTGGAGGTACGGGATCCCCCTGGTATTCTGCAGAGGCGAGTTCAGTGAGTGCTTGCTGCATGAGCGTTTCCACCTCTAGGTATTCAGATGATAATAGAAATTCAGCTGAATAGTTGCATGAGGGTGGATATTTCAAACTTTCACGTAACGCATACACCTCTTTGGGGGAAGTAGCTTCTGACCGAGGGAAAATCTCTTGGTGTTCAGTTTTTGGTCTATTGTTCATATACGTATCCTTCGCCTCTTTTTGTCATTATTTTCCCAGAATTAGGGAGTTCTTCCATTTTTTTGCGCAATGAATACACGAGTTGATCTAATGCCCAATCTGAGTAGATTGCGGTTGAGTTTACTCCCCAGATTACATCAGCAATCATGTCACGCGTTACGATAAGGCCAACGTTTTCAGTGAATAGATTATAAAGATTCCTTTCGGATCGTGTGAGAGTACTGTAAATAGATCCTTTGCTGATAGTTTCGGGATCGAGGTTTTGTAGGTAGTCTTTAAAGAGTATTGAAAATATTGATCCATTTGAGGTGAGTATCCCGAGGTCTTTTGCAAGCTGTAATGCTGGACTATCGTCATTTGATACACGACTATTAATAGTTTCAATAAGGACTTTTAGGGTACTCTCGGGTAGGCTTGTAGCAATTCTTTGTAACGTGTTTTTTATAATTGGTAATTCGTCAAGATCAGCATTAGAAATACTCTTGGGGTCAGAATTAAAAGTTTTTAGCAGCGACTTAAGTAGTCCTGGATGTCCTCCAGATAGGGTTAGCAGTTTGTCTTCGGTTGTGCTTGATAACGAATGGTCTTTGGATTGATCTACAATTATTTGTAAAATTCGTTTGGAGTCTTCTTTGTTGTAGGGAGCAATGAAATTACAGCTGTTGCGTATTCGTTTTGAAATCGTGTGATTATTGAGGAGTGGGTCCGAAAGGATGTCAGAGTTTGCAAATAGTACGTATGAAAAATTCCAACGATGAGTGCTAAATAATTGTGAGAGGCCTTGCATTAGGTCTTTGTTTAAGGGCTCAAGATAGGGGAGGTTGATACATAGCCCAAGTTTATTGGATGAAGCAAACGTGTCAATGAAAGCAATAATTTCTGGGATTGTAGATCCAATGTCGGATACGGATAGTTTTGTGGATATATTAAGCGAGAGAATCTGGGCGATTTGAGAATCTATTCCGTTTGTTCCCGCCAAATCAATGCATACTATTGGATATGGTTTACTACTAGGCCCAATTAACTGTGAGAACATGCTGAAGAGGTAGTTACGACTACATCCGCAGACACCCATAAAAGTTGTTGGTCGGAATTGGGAAAATGCTTCCTGTGCCGTAGAAATATATCCGTCGTATTTTGGCTGATTGGGCATGTTTTTATTATATAGTAACCCCATATATTTTGTGATAAAATAACAAGCGGTGGAGGAATTTTCTTTGGAAGACAATTCTATTGATACGTTATGGCGTGTGTTTGTGTCTAAGTATAGGTACGAGCTTATCGCTGGGTTTTCATTCCTTGCATTGCTGGGCGGGATAGTCGCGTCTATGGTTGTGTTTAAGAATCAATCGCCGGAAAAGATCTCTATTCAAAAACCTTCTTCCGAGGTTGTCGTGAATATTAAGATTGATGTTGGTGGTGCAGTAAAAACGCCCGGTATATACGATCTACCAAAAGGCAGTCGTATCAGTGACGTGCTTGCAGCCGCCGGAGGATTGCTCGAAAATGCTGATACCGAGTGGGTAAGTGAGTTTATTAACCTAGCTGAGGTTGTTTCTGATGGAGAAAAGTTGTTTATTCCCACACGTGCCGACCCGGTAGAACAATTTGATTCGCAAAGTAATCCTACGTCTGCTAGTTTAGATAGTCAGCCTGTTTCAGCAAAAATAAATATCAACAAAGCTACGATTGAGCAGCTTATTTCGTTACCTGGTATTGGAGAAAGTTATGCCAACAAGATAATTCAAAACCGTCCGTATAAATCTATCGAGGAGCTATTAAATGTGTCAGGCATCGGACCCAAAAAATTTGAAAGTCTCAAAGATTTAGTGAGTGTGTATTAGAGATTTCAACGGTAGCGAATTCAAAACAGTATGGTCTATGTCAATAAGATTCATCTCAGCGAACCACAAAAAGCCGCCTTGCGCGGATTTGGCATTGTTGTGTTTTGTTTGCTCATTGGATTTGTTCGCGGATGGTGGGTGTATTCACACGAAGGTGCGCTTGTTTTTCCGGTGGATGTTGTCGTCCAAAAACCAGCATACGAGTACGGTCTTTTTAAGCGATTTGAGGTTACCACTGTTACGGGAGGGACTCCGTTTATGATTGTTGTGGATAGAAGTTCTGAGATTTTATACGGTGATAGATTGACTGTTGATGGTGCGTTGTCGGATTACAACATTATGTACAGCCCAAAAGTTATCATCCAGCCGGGCGAAAATCAGGGAGGCTGGTTCTATAAAAAAATGTTTGCGGTGAGAGACGCTATTATTGCGCGTATTGGATTACTTTTTCCTGAGCCATACGCGCGATTAGTGGGTGGTATTGTGTTTGGGATTGATCAGGATTTGGGTAAACAACTTTCAGAGAGTATGCGTAGCTCAGGAATAACGCATATTTTAGTTGCATCTGGGTACAACGTTACGATTGTGGTGGCCGGAATAACGCTTCTGTTTAGAAATATCGCGCTTAATCGCAAGTTAGCAGGAACCATTTCGGTCGTATGTGTATCTTTGTATGTAGTCATCGCGGGGATGGAACCTCCTGTTGTTCGGGCAGCGGTTATGGTTTGTGCACTTGTGCTCGCAGAATTTGCCGGCAGGCAGTACCATCCGCTGCTTATCCTTTGTTATACCGGTATGTGCATGCTCATGTACGACGTGTATCTATCAACGAGTTTATCATTTTTCTTATCAATCGCGGCAACGTGTGCGATTTTTGTTATTCGGCCGTGGGTCTCAAAGTATTTTTCGTTATGGGCGGGGTTTATCCGAAATGATATTGTGACAACGATCTCGGTGGTGCTTCTTACAAGCCCTCTACTATGGTTTTGGCTTGGCACGTTTCAGATCAAAGGAATTCTCACCAATGTAGCGGTGCTGTGGATTGTTCCCTATGTAACCTGGGGGAGTATTGGTGCACTGCTGGTGTCTTTGGTATCACTGCCGATTGCGCGATCAATTTCGTTTTTTGTAACCATGCTTTTGTCATATCTTCTGTTTGTGGTGGAACATCTCGTAACATGAACAACCATATTATCACCCGTATGTTGCCGTTTGCCATTGCCGTTTGTGTAACGTCTTGGTGGCTTTTGGGTCAGATGTCACTTATCGGTCCACGCATTGTTTTTTTATCAGTTGGAAACGGTGATGCAATATTCATTGAGAATTCCAACGGATATCAAGTTCTTATAGATACAGGACCTGACGCATCCGTTGTTCGGCAACTTGGCAGCATCCTTCCGGTTTGGGATCGAAGCCTAGACGCAGTATTTCTTACACACGCGCACGCCGACCATATTGGAGGACTCTCGTATGTTACGAATGCCTATACCGTAAGTAAGGTCTATCGAAATGATCAAGCATACGATTCCCCTTTGTACAAGGATCTTATCGATTCTTTGCCCTATACTAGTCAAGTAGTCAAAAATTTCATCTTGGGCGACACGCTGGAGCAGGGGGACGTGACCATAACATCGTTGTGGCCACCACGCGATTTTAGTCCAAAGACCCCCGTAAATGACACCGCGATGGTGCTTTACGTTACACTGAGGCAGGTGAATATCTTATTAACCAGTGACGTTGAACTAGCAAGGAGTCAGTTTGCTGGTATTGTAAAACAGGCAGGGGATATAGATGTACTTAAGATGCCGCATCAAGGCAATAAAGTTTCGGTAACCGATACCGTGCTTTGGAGTTTGCGCGCCGAAGTTATCATATACTCAGTTGGGCACAACAGTTATGGTCATCCAGATCCAGGTATAGTAGCCTTAACAAAATCACATACGCCCTATGTGTTTAGAACAGATGAGGCTGGTTTTGTGAGCGTTAAGCCAGACGTGAGGGGTGGCTATTCGGTCTTAACTAAATATGACTAAATATAAGAAACAGCATAAAACTAGATCATTTTTTGTGGTGTTGGCAGCAGTGTTGTTGGGCATATTCGGATGGTATTGGTTCGTAATCTTGCAAAACGCTTCGTTTACGATTGATGTTAGTTTTCTACAATCCATGTTTGAAACAACAAGAAGCCGTGATAGTGTAACCGGGCAGCAATCGGTTGTGTTTACCATTGGGCTCATGTCTGACAGTCACGGGCAAACTCAAAATATTATCAAGTCACTTGAGGAGATGTTACAAGCAAACGTTGATCTGGCAGTACATCTTGGCGATTTTACCGCGGCAGGTGAAGAGGATTCATTCAGCCAGGCGTATCACGCATTGGTAGATTCGGGACTCCCGTATACGGTTATGCCGGGAGATCATGATTTTAATTGGTTTCCCGAGTATTCACGGTCAAATTACGAGCAGTATTTTGGATCATCCTACAGTGGAACAAAGATTATTGGTGGTGTTGGTCTTATTTTTTATGAAAACTCAGTGAGTGACACGAACAATGACATGATATCGTGGCTCAAGGGCGCGCTTGAAGAGACATCAGCTGCAACACTTCGCATCTTTTTTTCTCCCAAGCCACTTGCTAATCCCTATTTTTCAACAAAAGTCGATAGTGGAGGGCAACAAGTTATTTCGCTGTTACGAGAAGAGGGAATAAAGTATGCGGTTTCGGGAGATACGCATATTTTTGCTGAATACCAAGACGACACTAACTCGATAACGTTTGTAACGGTTGGTGCTCTGGGGGAGTACAAATCACCTTTGCCACAGTGGGTGTTGATGAAGATTTATGCCGATGGTTCCGTTACGTTTGAACCAAAACCACTTGTCGATTTTTAGAAAAACCCTGGTTGTTCCTTGTTATTTTGGTCTGTATATGGTAAAAATGCCAAGATATGCATGAACGTACACTTATTGTGATAAAGCCAGATGCGGTTAAACGAGCGCTTGTTGGCAAAATTTTTCAACGGTTTGAAGATGTAGGTTTAAAACTCCTTGCCTGTAAAATGATTCGTCCAACTCGTGAGGAGATAGATAGTAATTATCCGCATACTGAGGAATGGTACAAAGGGATGGGTGAAAAGGTTCTCGCCAATATAAAAGATTCCGAGCTTGACGCAATGACAGAACTTGGAACGGAGGATCCATTAAAACTAGGACGGATGATTGGAGAAAAGATTGTTGATTATTGGCTTGAAGGTCCGGTTATTGCTTCGGTCTGGGGAGGAAATCATGCCATAAAAGTCGCGCGAAAGATTCGAGGGTTTACGGTTCCTGCACTTGCCGACGCGGGAACAATTTTGGGAGATTATTCGTCTGATTCGTCAACACGCGCCCTAAAAGAAGGTAGAACAGGCAGAACATTTATTCACGCTTCGGGAGATCAAGATGAAGCAAAACGCGAGATTGAACATTGGTTTGGCAAAGATGCTCAGTTATTTGAAGATTATGATCGGGTAGATCATCTGGCTACCTTTATACAAAACGTATGGAACGAACAGTAATAATTATTAAACACGACGGCGTAGCTCGCGGACTGATGGGTGAGATTATGCAACGGTATGAGCGCGTGGGCTTAAAACTTGTTGCCATGAAGCTTGTTCATGCAACCGAGGAGGTGGGACATAGTCATTACCCCGATGAAGAAGCGTGGTACACCAAGGTAGGGGAGCGATCTTTGGAAGAGTATGAAAACAAAGGGATTGATCCCATCGCTCACATTGGTACGGCCGATAAGATTGAGATAGGAAAGCTGGTTAAAAAGTGGAATGTTGAGTATCTGACCGAAGGTCCCGTGCTAGCTATGATCTTTGAGGGGTATGGAGCCATCAAGATGGGACGAAAGATCACGGGTGAGACTAATCCGTCAAAAGCAGTTCCCGGAACGGTTAGGGGCGATTATACTATCGATAATGCCGAAGTTGCTAATGCCAAAAAGCGGCCATTTAGAAATCTGATTCATTCTTCAGGTTCCGACGAAGAAGCGGCAAACGAAATTGAGCTTTGGTTTACTCCTGACGAAATACATGACTACATACGTGCAGATGCAGACATGATGTTCAAATAGCCCCACTTTTGGCAGTCTCCACCTCTTTCTGCTACGTCGAAAGTAGTCGATTTTTTACTTTTTCAGCATGACTGAGTAGTCATATTCGGTGTTCCAGTAACGGCAGGAATTAAGAATCCCTCCACGTGGACAGGTAGATGGCGAGGGGTTTGCTCGATTATCGCAAAATGCTTTGGGTAATTCGCTTGGATCGTCTATTTCAAACGCTTTAAATGCAATAATTGAAAAGGGGCCAGAAAAGTCACATCCGTAGTTTGTTCCTGATGGATAGTTGTAATACGCATAAAACAGCGATCCATCGGTTGGTCGTGGGCCAAACGGATCCCACACAGCCGCCACGGTATTTATAGGATCAACGGGGGTTTTTGTTTCAAAATATGGGTCAAGTCTTTCGAGAAATGGTCCGTACAAGCTCACTTCCCAGCCGCTTAAGTTTCCTGAGGGTGTTGTTTCTTCGGGGTATGCTCCGTAGTCGAGATAATATCGTTTTAGTGAATTAACAATCTCTTTTACTTCTGCGATTCGTTTTGCATCGCGAGTACGTTGGATTGAGGATGCAAAGCTACTTATGCCGATACTGCTTAAAATGCCGATAATGACTATTACCACTAAAAGTTCGATGAGGGTAAACCCGCTTTTTGGTGGTGTGTTATTGATAGTTTTTGTATTCATCTTCAACGCCGGGAGCTGGGGTGGTTACTGTATTAATGGTGGGACTGATCTTTGACAGGGATGACGCGGTGTTGCTTACCGTAAAAACTACACCGAGGATGACTACAACAATAAGGATAATGCCCCATATTTTAGGGGAAAGCACTCCACCCGTTAAACGGCTAAGGTTATATGAAAGGTTTGATTCTCCCATGACATAACTCTAGCACGAAAGATAGTTCCGGTGAAGAGGCTCGCAGTTTTCGAAAATGTACCTTAGCAATTGCACTGTTGTTTTGCCAGAAAGTTCGGAGCGTCACAAAAACAAATACGTTCGGTAAAGACTCAGCTATCCGGAAATTCCGGACAGTTCAAAGGTTGTAGTCCAGTTACGATTGCAACCCCAACTTGATTTGTGATTATCCTATGTGACCATGCCCGTGAATCCGAGAAAAGATCCAATTAGTTCCAAAATGGAACAAGTTCAACTACAATCTTGGTCTGGTCATATCTGTCGGATATCGAATCAACTCATCGCAGTACCGACCGGTTTCGTGCTTTTGCTGTTCACAGAGTCCGACATAACATGTAATCTTTGTTATAATCAATAAAGTACACAGCAGAACGATAGAAAAGGAAAGAAATGAATATCAACTTATCGAAATTGAATAGAGTAAATTTACGTGATGTTTGGGGACATGAGGCTATTGACTTTACAAGTTGGCTCGCTCAGCAGGAAAATCTTGATGCGTTAAGCGAAGAAATTGGTGTCGATATAAAACTGATCAAAACCGAGGCAAATGTTGGAAAGTTTAGCGTTGATGTTCTTGCCGAAGAAGAAGCGTCGGGAAGAAAAATAATCATCGAGAATCAGCTTGAAGATACAAACCACGATCATTTAGGGAAAATTATCACGTATGCCTCAGGGTACGATGCGGAGATAATAATTTGGATTGTTAAGGATGTGCGCGATGAACACCAAAAAGCAATTGAATGGCTTAATGAACATACTGATGAGGATATAAATTTCTTTTTGATAAAAATTGAACTTTGGCAAATTGAAGGCTCAAATCCAGCTCCCAAATTTGAAATCATGGTGAGCCCGAATGAATGGGCAAAAGCAATCAAAACAAGTCCTACAAGTGGTGAACTGACAGATACAAAATTACAACAGCTTGAATTTTGGAATAAATTAAAGAATTACATACGAGAAAGAGATACACAAATTCGTTTGCAAACTCCCCGTCCACAGCATTGGTATGACGTCAGTATGGGAAGCTCTGATGGCCATGTCACGCTAACTATCAATTCTCGTGATAATTTGATTGGTTGCGAGATTTATATCAACAGGAACAAAGATTTGTTTAACTTCTTGCGGGAACGGAATGTAGATATTGAAAATGAAGTTGGTGAATCAATTGAATGGGTTGATGCCGCGACCGCTTCTCGCATTAAAATCAGAAAAAAGGTTGCTGATGTGTTTGATCAAGGCGAAGCGGAACCGTATTTCGCCTGGCTCTACGAGAAGACAGTTTTATTTCAAAAAGTTTTTACAAATGAATTTAATGAATTTAAGAAGCAATAAATACATGGCAGTCTTAACTACACTTGAAAAACAGATACTTGAAAAACTATTCCAAATGGGTGGCGGTTATGTTTTGAATTTTTCTGATCGAACAATGAGAGAATTTTTTAGAGATGACATCGGGATTGATATTTACAACCAAAAATATAACTATGCAAGCGGTTCAAAGGCAAATCGTATGCGTGGCTTGTGGTTAAAGGCAGATGAAAAGACTGTTGGCAAAAGTGTATTAAAGCTTATCGAATATATTGAAAATCAAATTGTGCTTGATAATCTAACGCGAGCAGATTTTCCGACCGACAGAATGACCGCTGCAAAAAATATCGGAGAAAAACAACTTGGAACAAAAACGAAAGTAGAAAATAAATCCCGAGCCACTTTTAAAAACGGCAACATAAATATCACTTTGCAAAAAGAAGTTTTTGATCATGTTCAAAAATTGCTCAATAGCGGGCATTATTATAATGCTGTGGAAGAAGCATATAAAATTGTTCGGCAAAAACTCAAGGATATTACAGGAAAAGAAAAAGCACATGAAGCTTTTTCGGAATCAAATCAAGAAAAGATTTTCGGACGGAAACCGAAAAATGACGCTGAAAAAGACTTTTTTGAGGGAGTAAAGTTTTTGCATATGTCTATTCAATTTTTGCGAAATGAAAAAGCGCATACTCCCGCTCAAGATTTGGGTAAAAATTTGGCGATTCATTACATATCACTCGCTAGCTTGGCATATGATTTGATAACTAGGAGATAAATTATGGCAAACCGTAATCTTACAAACGCAAAACGAGAAAAGAACGACGAGTTCTATACGCAGTATCCTGATATCCAAAAGGAGATTGAGGCATATCTTGAATATGCCCCCAACACCTTCAAAGGCAAAGTCGTCTATTCTAACTGTGATGACCCCTTTGAGAGCAACTTTTTCCGCTATTTTGTACTGAACTTCAAGCGCCTCGGGCTAAAGCAGCTCATCACCACTAGCTACAAACCTTCGCCGATCGCCAATACAGAACTTATATTGCAACCATCACTTTTCCAGGGCTATGACGATAAGGTTGTGAACAGACCGACAGAGCCAAAGGGTAGACCAAAAGTTACTGCTAATAAGTTCATTATCAATGAGGTTAGGGATATGGATGGCGACGGTTCATTTAACCTGAGTGATATTGCTGGGCAGCTTAAGGCCAACAAAAATAACGAGTGGACACCACTGGACGGAGACGGTGATTTTCGCAGCGATGAGTGTATAGAGCTACTAAAACAATCTGACATTGTTGTGACCAATCCACCGTTCAGTCTATTTCGCGAATACATCAAACAACTATTTGATTATGATAAGAAGTTCGTAATCATTGCTAGTAAAAATACGATTACATATAAAGAAGTTTTTCCACTTATTAAGGCCGATAAGCTATGGGCAGGGACGATGAGCTTTAGCAAAGACATACTTTTCATAGCACCAAAAGATATGGATTTAAGTGGCAAGCCAAAGACAGCAATTCGCGTTGTTGATGGTGTAACTTACTTGCGTTCACCGTCAATCTGGGTTACCAACCTTGATCATGGCCGGCGCCACCAAGCCATGACTCTTATGACCATGGCTGACAATCTGAAATTCAATAAAAAGATGAAGGACAAGACGGCTTACGATCGTTACGACAACTATGACGCAATTGAAGTGCCATTCACCGATGCTATTCCCAGTGATTATACTGGTGTGATGGGTGTGCCAATTAGTTTCATGGATAAATATAATCCAGATCAGTTTGAAATAATTGGAGCAAACCGTGGAATAGGTCAAGACTCTGAGGGGATATATGGACGTAGTACATATTTGGATGGAAAGGAGACCTTCAAGCGATTATTTATCCGACTCAGAAAGGTGACGACATGATTACCACGCTCAATCAGTATGTGATATGTGATGTTGTTGATGGATTTGAGTATAACGAATACGAGGGGAAAGGCCTGTTTGGGCTTACTGGCAAACTCACTATTCAACCAGAATATCAGCGAAATTACATCTATTCCAGTGACGGTGGTAAGCGGGAGCAAGCGGTTATTGAGTCGTTATTGAAAGAGTACCCCATAGGTCTACTGTATTTTAACAAGGTTAGTGATGACAAGTTTGAAGTCCTTGATGGACAACAGCGCATCACGAGCGTAGGGCGGTTTGTAACCGGTAAGTTTGCAGTCAAAGACGCCAACGGTCACGAGCAATATTTTAGTGGGATGGCCGAAGTTCAACGCGAAAAAATAATGAATGCGTCGCTACTTGTGTATGTTTGTGAAGGTGACGAGCTGGAAATTAGAGCTTGGTTCAAAACCATCAACATTGCTGGTGTGCCACTAACTCAACAAGAAATTCTAAATGCTGTTTACTCAGGACCATTTGTCACGCTTGCCAGAGAAGAGTTCAGCAATAGCAACAACTCGCTTGTCCAAAAGTGGAGTGCGTATATTGCTGGTGACATAAAGCGCCAGGCATATCTTGAGTGTGCGTTGAACTGGGTGAGCCACGGTGAGATTGACGCTTATATGAGCAAGAACCGCCGTGACAATGATATTACCGAGCTAAAGTCGCACTTTACAGGGGTTATCGATTGGATATCTGGCGTGTTTACCGATGTTGAGGGTGAGATGAAGGGCTTGGAATGGGGCAGATTGTACGAGACGTATCATAAGCAACACTATGACCCAGTCGAAGTTTCTAAACATGTGCGAGAGCTACTTGGTAGTTTTGAAGTCAAAGACCGGCGTGGCGTGTTTGAATATATCTTGGGTGGATCGCAAGATGCCAAACTCCTACATGTGAGGGTATTTGACGAGCCTACAAAGAAGGTAGTTTATGCTAAGCAAACCAAAACTGCTCAGACAAAGGGTAAATCAAACTGTCCTTTGTGTGCTACCGGCCACGATGCTAATCGTGAAAAAATCTGGAGCTACGGTGAAATGGATGCCGACCACGTAGAGGCTTGGAGCAAAGGCGGAGCGACTTCCATCAAAAACTGCCAAATGCTGTGTAAAACACACAATCGGGCAAAAGGTAATCGATAAGGTAATAAAGTAAACATATACAAACAACACTTATGGATCAAAATATTATTGACAAAATACTATCTTTCCCTACCGAAACTAGAACGTTAGAATTTAAAAGGTTGGGGTCAAGAAATGAAACTGTTAATCGTACGCTTGAATCGATTGTGGCTATGGCCAATACAGATGGAGGCCTTCTTGTTTTAGGGGTAGATGACCCAGAAAAAACAAAGCACAAAGGGTTAGATAGAGTTTTTGGCATTGAGGAAAACCTTGAGCTGTATGACGAGTTGGCAAAAGCTATTCGTAAGATTGTACCTCCTTTGAGTAATATTTGGCCACCTCAA
>CAYZXG010000012.1:0-17508 GCA_964482365.1 uncultured Candidatus Saccharibacteria bacterium
AAACGGTTTGGAGCAGGTGAAAAAGTATAGTTGGAATGAAATGGCACAAAAAACGCTCTCAATGTATGAATCTATCAGTGAGTCTCCTAACAGAAAGCTACGGGGCATCTGTCATTCCCGCGAAGGCGGGAATCCAGACTGGATCCCTAGTTTCCATAGAAACTACAAGTTACGGGATGACGCGGTGAGCCGCAAGGAATTAGACCCTAAAAAAATTGAATCCTCATGAACATAAAAAAAATAATTAATATTCTTCTTTCAGTCGGAATCAGTGTTGCCTTTTTATACCTTGCAATGAAAGACATTGATTTTGGCGTTGTGGTAAGTCGAAGTAGTGAAGTTCACCTGCCGCTTTTTCTTTTTGGACTTTTTTTGTGGATGGTTGGATACGTGTTACGCGGTGTGCGCTGGCAGGTCTATTTTTCTGTTATGGGTGTTCCAATTACGTTTTGGCATTCGTTTAAAACGTTAGTTATGGGGTTTGCGGCAAATAATGTGTTTCCCCTACGCGCGGGCGAGGTGTATCGTGCGTATGCACTTCATAAGCTATATCCGCATATCTCGATAACAAAAACATTTACGACGGTTGTTGTTGAGCGTGTATTGGATGGGATTACCGTAGTGTTTTTTACCCTTGTAGGCAGTAGATTTATTCCCATGCCGTTTTGGGCGAATCAAGCCGTTGAAGTGGCAAGTGTAATTTTTGGCGTGATGTTTGTGCTGTTTATTCTTACAGCGAGATATCCCAAAAAGGCATCAAAAATGTTTGGGACGGTTACACAGGTTCTACCGGGTGTGATCAAAGAAAAAGCTAGAAATATGTTCGAGCAACTTATTGACGGGTTGATGGCGTTTAAATCTCTCAAATCGCTATCCCGGCTTATGGTGTTAAGTTTTTTAATTTGGTCCCTTGAGGTTTGTTTTTATTTTGTGAGTTTTTATGCACTGGGAATTAATCTTTCGATTGGCTTTGCCGCATTTTTAATGGGAATTATTAATCTTGCTATTGTTATTCCCGCTGGGCCAGGTGGGGTTGGTACGTACGAATATGTAACCGTACTTTCATTTTCACTTCTTGGGGTATCCGAATCACTATCATTTTTATATGCGATTGTTACCCATGGCGCTGCAAATCTAACGGTAATCGCGCTCGGTTTGTATTATTGGTACACGTTACAAAAGGAGTCATCAAAATCATCATGACGAATTCTAAAACATCAAACATAAAACGTATTGCGCTCGTGCATGATGATTTTATGCAGTGGGGTGGAGCTGAGCGTGTAATGGCTGCAATAGCTCATGAGTTTCCTGATGCGCCTATCTATACGTCAATGGTTGACTCTCGTGTGATAGCCAAAACTGGCATTGATCCAAAGCGTTTTAGAACAAGTGTTTTTGACGCATTACCCGCAAAACGTGTGTTCAACAAAGTTTTGTTTGCCTGGTACCCCCACGTGTTTGAAAACTTTGATTTTACTGATTTTGATCTGGTGTTTTCAACCTCAACGCGCTTTGCCCATGGTGTTATTACTAAACCTTCAACAAAACACATCTCCTATATTCACTCGCCGTTCAGGGGTTTTTGGGATCCTCACCAGTATTTTGAACACAAACGATTTGGAGATATGACCAGAAATATTCTTTCACCACTGCTTTCTCGTATGAGAAAAACTGATTATATTTCGGCACAACGGGCTGATGTTGTGTATGGAAACAGTACGGCTGTTGTTGAGCGGATAAATAAATATTATAGACGTGATGCACAGGTTCTGTTTCCGTTTGTTGATACCGTAAGGTTTTCACGCGAGACGCCACCTGAGTTCAAACTACCCGATAATTATGTGGTAGTTATCTCACGGCTTGTTGAGTGGAAACGCATTGATCTGGCAATTCAAGCGTGCAACAAACTTAATCTTCCGCTTGTTGTTTTAGGGACAGGCTCAGCGTATGCTCAGCTATCACATCTTTCTGGTCGCCACACCATTATGGCAGGCTACGTTTCGGATGAGCAAGCAAGTTACATCCTTAATCGCGCACGTGCACTTATTCATCCACAATATGAAGATTTTGGAATGACCACGCTTGAGGCAAATGCATGTGGGGTTCCCGTGGTTGCGTATAATAAAGGTGGCGCACAGGATACGGTTATTGATGGCACTACCGGAGTTTTGTTTGATGAGCAAACGGTTAATTCGCTTGTTGAGGCAATTCAGCGAGTTGATACGGTACGCTGGGATGGGCAGAAGTTGAAGACCCACGCGCAAAGGTTTTCAAAAGAGGTGTTTATTAGTCAGATTCAAAAAATATGTTACGAAATGTAATTACACTTGTACGGATGTATCAATGGCCCAAGAATTTTTTGGTGTTTGCAGCACTTATTTTTTCTCAACGCCTTTCTGATCAACACGCAGTTTACGTAACATTTTTAGCACTTATCGCGTTTTGTTTTATTGCGAGCGCTTCATATATTATCAACGATATTTTTGATCTTGAGAGTGACCGCAAACATCCCTTAAAAAAATCACGTCCACTGGCATCAGGCGCTATCTCAATCTCCTTGGGTTTTTTCATTGCAGGGGTTTTGGCGGTTTTGGGATTTGGGATCGGCTACTATGTTGGATTTGAGTTTTTGTTAGTACTTTTTGCATACGCAGTATTAACTAATTCATATTCATACGCGCTTAAGCACATTGAGTTAATTGATATTTTGGTCGTTTCAATGGGGTTTGTGTTACGTGCAATTGCCGGTGGAGTTGCCATTGGCGTTACGATTTCAAACTGGCTTTTTGTGACCACGTTTTTTCTTGCTCTGTTTTTAATTGTAGGAAAACGTCGGCACGAGGTGTTGCTTTTGGGCGGAAATGCTGTAAATGTTCGCAAATCACTCAAAAATTACACGCCGCAACTTTTGGATATCCTACTTACCATTGTTGCAACCGCAAGTTTATTGAGTTATGTGTTGTACACCCAATCACCCGAAGTCGTGGCGCGTTTGGGAACGCTTGATTTGGTATACACGGTTCCGGTTGTTGTGTATGGATTATTTAGATATTTGCTTTTAGTCTATGCCAAAGAGAGTGGGGGAGATCCATCTAAGACGCTTATTTCGGATATTCAGATAGTTTCTGCAGGCTTGTTGTGGGGTTTAAGTGTTGTTGCTATAATTTATCTTCATCTATGAGAAAAAGTAAACTATTTATCGCCATAATTACACTCGGAGTTGATTTTGTTCTTGCGGTTTTATCCTTTGTTTTGGCTTACTATACGCGTGAAACTTTTGGCGATGTGATGCTTGTTCCCTTTATGCAGTTTGTTCCCTTCGCACTTATTGCGGGAGTCTTATATGTGACTTTTTTTGCATATTTGGGTTTATACAAGCAAGACATGGTGAGGGATTCGCTGTCAGATCTGCTAAAAATTGCAGTTGGCGCGCTTTCAACGGGAATGCTTGTAGGTTCGGTTATCTATTTTAGCCGTACGTTTGATTACTCACGACTCGTTTTGGGCCTTTCAGCCATATATTCAGTAGGTCTTATCTTTATCGGACGATTAGTGATTATTGTGATTGAAAGTTTTTTGCATCGAAAAGGTTATGCGCGCGACAAAGTCGTGATTGTTGGTTCTCAGCCTTATGTTGATCGCGTGCTTTCCAGTTTAACGGCTGCAGGAAAGAATATTTACGATGTCGTTGCAGTATTTTCAACAAGTGAAGGGTTTACTTCTCAACTTATAAACCAAGATCGTATCAAGCCGTATGAAATTTCAACGCTCGAAACGTATATTATTGAACACGTGGTGCATCTAGTTATCGTTGCTGATACGACATTGCTTGATTGCGTCTCCCTTGAAATTTTTACGCTTTGCGAATCAAGAGGTGTTGCGTTTATGTTTGTGCCAAATGTTTTGGATCTTGCAACTGCACACGTGAAAACACATGAATTTTCAGCAACACCGCTTATTGAGCTCAAACCATCACTTTTAGATGGATGGATGGTTGCGATTAAAAGACTTTTAGATCTAGTTATTACAGTTTTCGCCCTTGTAGTGCTTTCTCCGCTTATGATTGCAACGGCTCTGGCAATCCGTTTAGATTCCAGCGGCCCTGTGCTATTTAGGCACCATAGAGTAGGTAGAAATGGTGTTGAATTTGACCTGATCAAGTTTAGAAGTATGCGCATGATGCAAAAAGACGGTCAGCTTGTGCATGCAAGTCAAGACGAAAAAACTGAAAAACTCAAAGAAGAACAACCTAATTATAAGTTGGAAAAAGATCCGAGGGTTACAAAAGTTGGGCAATTTATTCGTAAAACAAGTATTGATGAACTCCCACAACTTTTAAATGTCATCGCTGGCGAGGTAAGTATTGTTGGACCACGCGCATATGTTGCAAAAGAACTTAATACGCAGCAACAAAACTTTCCACAAACAAAAGCATTGGTACGTCGACTTCTTACGGTAAAACCAGGTATTACGGGATTATGGCAAGTTTCTGGCAGAAGTAATGTGGATTTTACTGAGCGCGTAGCGATGGATGCCTATTATGCGACTCATGCAAGTGTGTGGTTAGATATTAAGATTATTTTTAAAACGATCCCCGTTGTTCTTAAAGGTTCGGGAGCCATGTAAGATATAGTTATGACTTTTTTATCTAAACATAAACTCGCGATTTTGATTATCGTCTTTTGTTCGTTATTGCAAGGTATTGCACTATATGTTTCAGTCCTGCATCCACTTTCTATACTTTTGCCTGTTAGTGCGCAAACCTATGATCATGTAAAGAAAACCAAGGAAAACGCATCCGCAAAAGATGTTGCCATAATTGCAGACGATTTAGGATTGCTTCGAACAGATATCCAAAACCTAAACGTTGCAATTTCCCAAATGCCAATTCTCAAGTTTGTTCCGGTTGTTGCGCCGTTTTTTGCTCAAAAGGAAGAACTTATCAGTATCGTCGATGATGTACTTTCAGCTCACCAAACTCTTGTACGTGAAATCAGTCCGTATTCAGTGGCGCTTGGTATAACGCAGTCTGACGCACAAGGTCAGTATCTTGAGAATTTTCTTAAAGTATCTTCTCAAATAATTCCAATACTGGATAAATATCTAACAAACATAGAACCAATACTTACAAAGGTTACAAATCTTGATGTTTCACGATTACCTACCTTTCCGGTGGATCTTCAGGCTTATGCTCGTGAAGGGGTTTCATATGCCCAGATCTTTGATGACAATTTGCCCGAAATAAAAACTTTTGTAGCTCATTTACCCGATGTTATGGGTGCAACCCAGCCAAAACATTACCTAGTTCTTTTCCAAAATGACAAAGAGCTTCGTCCAACGGGAGGTTTCATAACGAGCTATACCACCGTAACGATCAATGCGGGTGATATCACGTTTTCGGATGCAAGTAATATTTATGACGTGCAGGATGGAAATGTTTATTATGCGTCGCCTTATCCCATTGCTACTTACTTAACTGAGCGAATATGGCATTTACGTGATGCAAACTTTTCGCCTGATTTTAAAGAGTCCATGGATTTTTTCTATACCTTCTGGCGGCAAGTTGGTCAGCAACCATTTGATGGGATAATTGCAGTCGATACACAGTTAGTGTCTGCTTTACTTAAGTTTACCGGTGATGTTAATGTCCCTGGCTATGATATCGATTTTGGATTGTATCCAAGCGTTCCCCAAAGTTGTAAGTCGGGAGGTAGTGTTTTTACTTCAGAGAATGTTGTGTGTCGTCTCGAGTTTTATGCTGAACGTGCTTCACTGGGTGAAAATGAAAGGAAAGACGTGATTGGTTTACTTATGAATCAAATGTATGATCACATTATGGCTACAGACAGTTCGTCTTGGCAAGATCTCATCATGGTAATAACCACGCAGCTTAACGAAAAACATGCCTTATTGTATTTTACTGACGATGTAATACAAACCTTGGCAGAAGAATACAACGTTGCAGGAAGAGTGCGCGAAACAGAGAGTGATTATCTACTGGTCAACGATGCGAATTTGGCAGGACTTAAATCAGATATGTATCTTACGCGTTCAGTTGATCAGTATTATGAGGTTTCGTCGAATGGTACGATCACAAAAACGGTTGATATTACCTACGAAAATACCGGTGCGTTCGATGGCTGGCTTAACGCAACTGCGCGAAACTATGTACGGCTTTATGTACCAGAAGGTTCAACATTACTTTCAAGTTCCGGAGGCGAAGCAACCGTTAGTGTGTCTAGTGATTTGGGCAAAACCGTTTTTGATAATTTTGTACGTATTCCGCCAATGTCTTCATCAACTGTAAGTTTTACTTACGAGATACCGATAAAAGTTAGTAATGACTTTAGTGTTTTGATACAGAAACAACCAGGTAAAGAGTTGGAAAGCCATCGGGTTTTTGTTAACGATGAACAGGTTTCTACCGTTACGCTTCGTTCTGATATGGTTGTCCCCGTTTCTTTATAAGTGATATGAAAACAATTTCGGACGAAGCAATAATTTTAAGAAGATTTCCGTATGGTGAAAAAGACATCATATTTGTTCTATTTACTAAATATCAAGGAAAAAAAAGAGTCATTGCAAAAGGGGTTCGCAGTATTACTTCAAGACGCGGTGGACATCTAGATTTATTCAACATAATTTCACTGTCCATGCGGGAAGGGAGCGGGATGGATCTTATAACTGAGGCTACAACGCTACATACACTTTCGGAGGTAAAGAATAATAAAAATTTATTGTATGTGGGATATTATGTAGCAGAATTATTAGAGCTAATGCTTTCGGATGAAGTCGTTGAATCGCATGTTTTTAATGAGACCGTGCGGTTACTGTGTGAGATTAATAAAACCAAAACATATGTTGGATCACAGCTTCGTTCTTACGAGCGGTATTTGCTTTCTAACGGTGGCTTCTGGTCTGATGAAATTCATGGAACATCGATTCCAGAAGGTGAAGTAAAGCGAAAAGAATTTTTCCAGTCACTCATCGAAGAGGTTGCGGACAAAAGGCTAAAAACAAAACAGTGGGTTGATTAACAAGATTAACAACAAGAATCCTCGTTGATGCGATGGTAAATGTAGTCTGAAAGTTGTGTGATTGAAATTCTCTCTTGTTGTTTTGAGTCGCGTTCTCGAACGGTTAGTGTTTCGTTTTCAAGCGTTTCGTAGTCAATCGTAACCGTGTAGGGAGTACCGATTTCATCTTGCGCAAGGTAACGTTTTCCGATATTTCCTCGGTCATCAAATGCCACGGTCATTGTTTTTGATAAGTCGTTATATACGTGCTCAGCTTTAGCTACAAGTTCGGGTTTGTTCCTAACGAGAGGAAAAACCGCTGCTTTGTACGGAGCAAGAATAGGCGATAATTTAAGAACTGTTCGATCATCCTCTTCGTAGTATGCGTCACATAATAGTACTAACAAAAGTCGGCTTAATCCGATTGAATATTCTACAACATGGGGAATAAACGTTTCACCAGTTTCCTCGTTAGTTTCCGAAAAGTCGACGTTTGCAAACTCTCCGTGCCGTTTTAGATCCCAATCTCCGCGGTAATGGATGCCTTGAAATTCTTTCCACCCAAAGGGGAATTCGTACTCAAGATCAGTTGCGACTTTGTTGTAATGTGCTCGTTCTTTAAATTCTTGGTCTCGGAACCTAAGCTTTGTTGGGTCAATACCCAAAGATGTGAGCCATTCTAGGGTTGTTGTTTTGAAATGCTCAAACTGAGCGGTAGCTTGCGACGGATGCAAAAACATTTCAAGTTCCATTTGTTCAAACTCTCGAGTACGGAAAAAATACGGACCAACTTTTATTTCATTTCTAAAGGCTTTTCCAATTTGTGCAATTCCAAAGGGAAGTTTTAGACGCATAGAATCTTTGACCAGTTTGTAGTTGTAAAACATCGGTTGGCATGTTTCGCCCCTAAGATAAGCGGTTGATTTGGTATCACTTGTTGTTCCGATCTGTGTTTCTACGAGTTGGTTAAAGTAGCGTGGTGTTGAAAGGGGATTGCCGTCAGGACTCATCAGGTTATTTTTCTCGATGATTTCCGAAAATTCTTTGGGGGTAAATCCATCGGTTGCCAAGTCCAAAACTTCTTCAACTAGATGGTCTGCACGGTAACGTTTGTGCGTGATTTTATCTTCAACCATGACATCGGCAAACGAGGCAACGTGTCCACTTGCTTCCCAGACGCGTGGGTGACTAATGATAGCTCCGTCTAGTCCAACAACCTGATGGTTTTGGTGGACGAACGTTTCCCACCAGAGATTTCGAATTGTCCGAAGCATTTCTGTTCCGAGTGGTCCAAAGTCATACGTTGCTTCCCAACCGCCATAAATTTCAGAGTTGGCAAACACAAAACCTCGACGTTTGGCAAGCGCTGAAACCTTTGAAATATCATCTGCTGGCATTGAAATACTATAGCATATACTGCCGTAATTCGTAATTCGTAATTCGTAATTCGTAATTCGCAACACGTAACAGGTAACTTGAAAAGTCAAAGGTGGAAACCTATTGACATATGGTAGACATGTGTAGTACTTTAATGGTGAGTTGTGGTGAAAAATGGTGAATCATGTTTATAGGCGAATACAAAGCATCATTTACGCAAGGGAAGCGAATTGCAATACCAGGCAAGCTTCGAAATAACATAACCGGCGAGACGGTAATCGCGACGCGTGGGTATGAAAATAATATTGTTTTGGTTACGCCGGAGCACTTTGATACGTTACTTGAAGGAATTTCTGACAAGCCATTTATTTCATCGAATAAACGGGAAGCTACTCGATTTTTGTTGGGTGGTGCTCATGAACTGAAGATGGATGCCCAGGGAAGAGTGGTGTTGCCCGAAAGTCTTATTGAACACGCTAGCATTTCAGGGGAAGAAGTGGTGTTTGTAGGACTTGGTACGTGGGTTGAGGTATGGGACATCTCAGTTTGGGATCAGTATCGAGCAAAAATGTCAGAGCAATCAACGGAAATTGCTAACAGATTATTAAGCGTAAATGAATAAAACGGATTAGGTAAGTGGCCCCTTCAATGGGTTGTGGTGACGGAGTCGCACTGTCTCGTGTCAGATAAAAAATTATGGCACACCAAGACTTCGGACGTATGTCTAGACCCTCTCCATTGAAGCTGGGACAGAACTATGGAAACAACATCGCACATTACCGTTTTAATTAATGAAGCAGTAGATGCATTGCAGGTACAACCATCGTGTTGGTATATAGATGCAACACTAGGGGGTGGCGGACATACAAAACAAATTCGCGCCCGTGGTGGTTATGTAATCGCACTCGATCAAGACCTTGAGGTGATTTCTCGTATGAAAGAGGAGTTTAGTAAAGATCCATCGGTGCATATACATCATGCAAATTTTGAGAATCTCGCTCAGATTGTTGCATCTGAACATGTTGTGATCTCTGGCGTTTTGTTTGACCTCGGTCTTTCGAGTGACCAGTTGGCTGATGAAAGCAGAGGTTTTTCAACAAAATCACACGGGAGTCTTGATATGCGTATGAACATCACCAATAAGGTGACGGCAATGGATCTACTACATGGACTAACAGAACTTGAGTTAACGCGCCTCTTAGCAGTTTACGGAGAAGTCTATTTGCCAAGGAGGGTTGCCCATGCAATATGTGTTGCAAGGGAGAACGGATCCTTGCAGAGTGCAAAAGATCTTACTGATGTGGTTGTTCGATCCTACGGGCATAGGTGGACAAGGTCGGTAAGTGCCGCAACGCAAGTTTTTCAGGCACTGCGTATTGCGGTGAACGATGAACTCGAAGCGCTTAAATCAGGACTTTTTCATGCCAGCAAAGTTCTTACGCCGAATGGTCGGATAGTAGTGATTAGTTTTCACTCTTTGGAAGATCGGATTGTAAAGCAATATTTTAACGATCGGCAAGATCTAAGCGTGGTAACCAAAAAAGCCATTGTGCCGTCAGTTGAAGAGATTGAAAAAAACCCGCGAGCTCATTCAGCAAAAATGAGAGTTTCACAAAAGATGTGTGCACAAAAAATATGAAGACAATACTTAATAAAAACAAACAAAACCAAAACGTACATTCCTTTAAACAGATTACGTTTGTTACCAGTCTCACCATTTTAGTGTGTGCATTATTTGCGGCGCAAATATTTCTTGCAGCAAGATTTGCAACAACTGGGCAAGAGATAAGCATATTGGAGAAGCAAAAAGCGGATTATCAAGAGAAGATTGAGGATCTTTCATATGAGATTGCCACAATATCAGCAATGCCCGTTATTGAAAAACGAGCGGTAGAAGAGTTGCATATGTCTTCGGCATTTTCGCATGTAGAATATATTTCTGGAATTTCAAGTGGTAGTGTAGTTGCAGCTCGCTAAAGGTATGATTCTTTTCACATAATGAAACGAGATAAGAGTGTGTATACGAATGGACGGTTATCAATCCTTAAAGGTGTGTATGTTTTTGCATTTTTTGGTCTTGTTGTCCGGCTTGGTCAGATCATGATTCTTGATCATGCACATTATCAGGCACTTGCATACGATCAGCATATTGTTGAGCAAGAGTTATCGGCAAAACGTGGAGAAATCTTAACGAGTGATGGCTACCCATTAGTAAATAATACACAAACGTTTTTGGTATTTGCGGTTCCACAAGAAATGATTGATAAAAAGTCTCAGATCAACGTGATAACGGATACCATTATGGGTTGGCTTGCAAATGAACCAGTTGATGAGAAAATCCACAAAAGGTTGTATACAGATCACGATGAAGAATCGTTTAAGATTGCATTGCCAACGAGCCTGCATTCACTTCGGTATATGTTTCCGCTTGATCAACTTGATTGGAAACCGTACATGAAGGAATCGTTACACGATACGATTGCAAAACTGTGTGCACAAGAGAATAACCAGTTTGTGCAACTATTGAGTGATGTGACCAAAGAACAAGCCGATACACTTGTTACAAAAGAAAAAATGGGGTTACACGTTCTTTCAGGAACTCGGCGCACCTATCCCGAAGGTACTATGCTGTCACAAGTGTTAGGGTTTGTAGGAAAAGATGAACAAGGTTTTGATAAAGGTTATTTTGGACTTGAAGGGTTCTATGAAGGCGATCTTTCCGGCAGAGCAGGGTATGCCATAACGGAGACGGATGTTTCCGGAAAACCAATTCCTTATGGAGAGTCGTATCGAAAAGAGCCAGCCGATGGACGTGATTTGGTACTTACAATAAACCGGGAGCTGCAATATCTCCTTGAAAAAAAACTACAAGAAGGTGTTGAAAAATATGGTGCTAAAAATGGAACTGCTGTGCTTATGGATCCGTATAGTGGTGGCATTTTAGCGATGGCAAATTACCCCTCATATTTTCCTGAATACTGGACTGATGAATTAAAAGGTGAGTCAGACGTGAGTAATGTGGGCGTGTTTAGAAATCTTGCAATTGGTGGTAACTACGAGCCTGGCTCTGTGATGAAGCCCATTACTATTTCAATGGCGTTAAACGAAGGGTTGGTTAATCCTTCAACAACATACGAAGATAATGGGCCCGTGGTTTATAGTGGTTTTCCGGTTCGAACCTGGAATAATAAATATTTAGGGACCATAACAATGACTCAGATTCTTGAGCATTCAATCAATACTGGTGCTGCATGGGTTGGTCATCAAGTTGGTTTTGATACCTTTAGTACCTATCTTTCAGCCTTTGGGTTTGGTGATGTAACGGGTGTAGATTTGCAAGGCGAGGAGATGGGCATTGTTCGTGATCCTTCGAGTTGGCGAGACATTGACCTTGCCAATATGTCGTTTGGACAAGGAATTTCAGTAACCCCCTTACAGATGGTAACAGTGTTTTCTTCTCTTATTAATGGCGGGCACTTATATAAACCGCATATCGTCAAAAGACTTATTGACTATGATTCCTTGGGTAACATAACCCCTATTGAAATTCCATCAGAAGAGGTGAGCTCTCCGATTTCGGCGGATACTTCGGAATCGATGAGGCTTATGCTTGGCAGAGTAGTTACTGACGGCGAGTTTAAGTGGTTTGTCTCTCATGCGGGAATGCAGGATTACAGCGTGGGTGGTAAGACAGGAACTGCTCAGATACCCGTACATGGACAATATGATCCAAACAAAACTAATACCACGTTTATTGGATACGCTTCGATAGAGTCTCCCAAATTTGTACTATTGTTTAAGCTGAGTGAACCGAGCGCTTCAACATATTCTGCCGATACCGTTGTACCTTTGTGGTTTGAATACGCGCGCGATCTGATGGTGTATTTTAATATTGCCCCAAAAGTCGGACCGTAATGCAATATTACAAGTAATTGACTATAATAAAGCGAATTCATGAAGTTATCACACACTACTATCCACGGGAGAAGCCAAATCTCAGGCAATTTCACCTTATCTGAAAGTGTTGAGAGCGCAAAATGTGCCTTGTGGGCAGGGATAATGACCGAAACTCCTACAAAGATAACTAATCCGCCTGATTGTAAATCGTTGACTGAAGTTATTGACCAGATATCATTTTTAGGTGCCGAGATTTCAACAGAAAAAGTGCTAGAAATACATGGGGAGAAAATTTCAACACTTGCAATTCCTAAAAACACAAAATTACTACCTCGTGATGCGATACTATTATGGGCGGCACTGCTGGCTAAGTTCAAACGAGCGGGAATTCCCAAAACTATTATTGCCGCATATCCTGAAATAGCACCCGTATTAACCGCTTTTGATGTACGTGTAGAACTTCAAAATGAATATGTAGTTGCAACGTACGAATCCAGTGTTTCTGATCGAACGATAGAAATATCTAACGTAGTAAGCTATGAGAAGCGAGTGTTAGTTGAAAGTGTAGCGTTAATCATGGCTGCTACATCAAGTCAAAAAACAAAAATTACTCAAGTAGTAGCTTCGCAAGATCATGAAAATTTGACTGAGATTTTTACAAAGATGGGTGTTTCGATCTCGGGAGAATATCCAGATATCACGGTTGTTGGGGTAGAGTTACTAGTTGGTATTTCTTATGCATTGCCAAAGTCCGTTGCGGAGTCATTGCTTGTTATGTCTCTTGTTTGTGTTTCGACCGGTGACGTTACTATTCGAGATTTTCCTACGCGGCAATTAGCTCGTATGACCAAGAGGTTTCAGGAAAAAGGTGCGACATTTTCTATCGATAGAGATGTTGCGCGGATTTGGTCTGAGAATCGTCGGTATTTTCCTACCGTACAAACGTTTGAAGAGGCGTTTAGACTACCATCAGAGTGGCAAACGGTTCTTTGTGTGTTGGGCGCGTACTCTGAAGGTGAGAGTAATTTGTATATGCATCATGATGTTGCAGAACATATAGTGCCAGTGCTCATTTCTTTTGGCGCTCAAGTGTCGATGTTGAATATTGATGATGATTATTCAGAAGTACGCGTGTTTGGTCCAACAGAATTACATGCTACGAACGTTACGGTAACCTCGTATGAGGCAGAGTTATGTGCAGTTTTGTGCGCACAGTCTGCAAAAGGAGTTTCTACCATAACTAGCTCATCGTATATTGCCAATGTGCACGAACATATCTATGAAAAACTTACAACGCTTGGAATGAAAATTTCTCATGATGACGAACAGTAACAACGTGCCAACCGTAGTATTGGTCCATGGGTGGACGTATAAACACCATGTTTTTAGTAAACTTACGAATGAGTTTGTTACTGCAGGTTATCGTGTGTATGCACCAGATATGCCTGGGTTTGGCGGTGAGCCGGAACCTACTGGCGTGTGGGGTGTGTATGACTATGCAAACTGGCTTTCTTCCTATGTGTCAAACATTTCAGGTCCGGTTATCCTTCTCGGTCACTCGTTCGGTGGAGCAATTTGCGCTCTTGTTGCAACAAAAAACCTTTCGAATGTGTTAGGGCTTGTGGTCGTTTCACCTTCAGGAATACGTACAACATCAACCGTTAAACGCATACGTTTTTTTATCATTCATTCTATTTCTCACATACTAAAGTTACCAGGCTTATTGGCATTTCGGACAAGGTTACAGCGTGTTTGGTATAAAATCTCAGGCGCAACAGATTACGCACAGGCGAGTGTTCATATGAAAAACGTATTAGCGCGCGTTGTGTCACAAGACATCTCCTCAGATCTTGGAAATATTCACATACCAACCCTCATCATATGGGCACAAAACGATACAGCTACACCGATTTCACAATCACTCGTGTGGCGTAAAAATATTCCACAGTCAACATATATCGAGGTGGCCGGTGCAAACCATTCGTTCATATATGATGCCCCACAGCTTGTGATACCAGCAGTAAACGAGTTTGTGCAGTTAGCGGTGGGAACACAGAAACAATGAATTTCTTTTTTTGGTTATACCAATGGCAACTTAAGGGATATCGATGTGATCGAATGAGGCTGTATATACAGGCGCTATCACAGCGTGAGTTACTCATATTGTGGATGGTGGGAAATCGTAAGCGACCCAAGTTCACGGTAAAAATGGTTGGTATTATGCTTACGAGTATTTTGTTAATCTGCCTTCCCTTATTGTTTATTCCAAAGTTTACATACCTCTGGGCAATTATCGCTTCGTTCGTGGTTGTAGTTTTGGCACCGTTTTGTGTTTCAATTTCGGTCGGGTTGTGGGCGATTCCGTCATCGATGGTGGAAAGGATTTTGCTGTATCTGGCAGGGGTAAAACGGGCTAAACTTAAAAATCTCATTGTGATAGGGGTAACAGGATCGTATGGAAAAACATCGACAAAAGAAGCAATTGCAGATGTCCTCTCAGAAAAATATAAAGTTCTACGAACGCCCAAAAGTGCCAATGGTGAAATCGGAGTTGCACTTCATGCCATAAGGTCGTTACATTCCTCATATGAGATTTATGTTGTTGAGATGGGCGCGTATTACCGTGGAGTAATTCGATCGGTAGCAAAAGCGATGAAGCCTTCGATAGGGGTTCTCACTGGTATCAATGAGCAACATCTTGGACTTTTTGGAAACTATGAAAACATTACAAAGGCAAAACTTGAATTAATGCAGGCTCTTCCCAAAGATGGTGTTGCAATCATCAATTGGGCTGACCAAGGCGTGCGATCGGTACGTGATCAAATTCCGGTACGCACTGTTACGTATGAGTCGAAACAGGTTTCGGAAAACGTGAATGCGGCAGTCTGTGTGGCACGTGAACTTGGCATGACTGAGGATGAAATCTCTCGTGGCGTACAGCGAGTTGTTCCAATGAGTCAACACATGCAGTTCATTAATTGCCCTGATGGCCTAACTATTATTGACGATACGTACAACAGCAATAGCACCGGGTTTTTGGCAGCTCTGTTGGCGTTGGCACAACTTGATGTAGATACGCGCGTTGTGGTAACAACAGGGATCTATGAACTTGGAGAGCAGTCTCAAACGATAAACGCACGGTTATATGAAGAGTCGATTAACGTTACCGAAAATTTGTTTATGGTTGAGCCCTTGCATGCTCTATTCTATCCAACGGCAACGGTTGTCACTGATTCGGATATACTTGTTTCCCAGATTCACCAATGTTCTGGTTCAATTGCGGTGTTATTCGAAGGTCGGTCACGAATTAATAATGAAGCTATCGAATTGTTACGTTTACATACCAAACCTTAAATTATGACGCGCTTACTCTCACCAAGTTTATCCCCCAATGTAACCATCAAGGATGTTTGGTTGGCCACAAAACTACTGTTTTCGCCGTGGAATTGGTATTCTCTCAAGGCCGTTTTGGATCTTACTCAGAAGTTTTCTGAAACCGTGGATGTTTCTCCTGAATGTGTTTTCCCCGTCATTAGTGGTAGGTCTGGTATTTCACAGGCACTTTCTGCATACAATATTTCGGAAGGTGACGAAGTTATCATGCAAGCGTTTAACTGTGTTGCGGTAGTTAATGCTATCCAGTGGGTTAAAGCTACACCGATAATTGTGGACATTGAGCAAGATACGTTGTGTCTTTCGTTTAAACAAATACGTGAGCATGTTACGCCTCAAACCAAAGCGATCATTCTGCAACACACGTTTGGGCTTGTTGTTCCACAGCTTGAGGAGATTGTTGCGTTTGCTCACGATAATGGAATCATGGTGATCGAAGACTGTGCTCACGCTCTTGGTGCAACCCACCATCAAAAATCTGTGGGAACGTTTGGCGATATCGGCATCTTCAGTTTTGGACGCGATAAGATAATTAGTTCTGTTTTTGGTGGCATTATTGTGGTTAATGATCCTCAAAAAGTAAGTGAATTACGTCACAAAATTACCGTATTACAACCAGTTAATCGTGGATGGATCATAAAACAACTTTTTCACCCTATCATTACGTATGTTTCAATTGTTACCTACACATGGTTTGGATGTGGAAAATTTGTTCACTGGTTGTTTTCGCACACGGGGATTATTTCAAAAGCAACATCACGAGAAGAAAAGTCGTGTGGGCAAAGACCGTTGTGGACAACACGCGCATATCCAGGGGCATTGGCGGTACTGGCAATGCGTCAACTTGATCAACTTGAAGCCATGAACACAAGGCGTCTTGAAATTGCACATGCATACGCACAAGCTGGAATACCGTGTATTCAACCGGATACTAGCGGACGTGTGTGGTTGCGATATGCGGTGTTTTCCGAACGAGTTGAGCAAATGTATGCCTATTTTTTGGCGCAACACATAGTTTTGGGGGATTGGTACGACCAAGTAGTTGCACCCAAGCAAGTTGATCTTTCAAAAACAGGATATCAGATTGGGAGCGCGCCACATGCAGAAGAAGTTTGTGCCCATGTCGTTAATTTACCAGTATATCAGAGAATGAGTGGGAATGACATTCAACGCGTCGTTTCGGTGTATGATCAGTATAGAACTCATTATGGAGATAAAACCAGTAACTAATAACAAAGAGTGGCGTGCTTTTGTGTGTTCAAAAGAGCCAATGACAATGCTTCAATCGTGGAATTGGGGCGATTTTGAGGAAAAACAAGGTCATGAGGTTTTGCGGTTAGGTTTATACGACAACGATGAGCTTATTGGTGCAGGCCTATACACGATTGTCAGGTCACGTCGCGCACATTATATCGTTACGCATGCTGGTCCTCTTATTGACTGGCAGGACGCTGCGCAATTTAATATGTTCCACGAGTATATTCGTGCATACTGTAAAGAGAATAACCTTGATTTTATGCGGTTTCGTGCGCCACTTAGCTACGAAGAAGAAGCGCTTAAACCGTTTTTGGCAATGGGATACAAAAAGGCTCCGATGTATTTTAATGCTGAATATACGATGGTGCTAGATCTAACTAAATCTGAAGATGAACTTTTGGCATCCATGAGAAAAAATACCCGTTATTATGTTCGCAGAGCTGAAAAGCAAGGGGTTACCGTACGTATTTCAACCGATCCTAAAGATATTGACATACTTTTTGATGTGTACCAAAAAACCGTTGAGCGACACCATTTTGTTCCCTACGGAAAGCAGTTTTTTGTTGAT
>CAYZXG010000013.1:0-17257 GCA_964482365.1 uncultured Candidatus Saccharibacteria bacterium
TTCAAAAAAAGATATTCCAAAAGTTTATGCGTGGGGAAAACACCTTAACCGAAACAACTCAAGGTAGTGGGCTCGGTCTGTATCTTGCGCGCAGATTTATTGAAATTATGGGTGGTACCATACAAATCAAATCTGAAGTTGGCAAAGGAACAGCCTTCAAAGTAACACTGCCAATGTACAACGTTGATCCATCGGAATAGTTGAAAAATAGTTCTAGGCTCTACTTTCGAGAAAATTCTTAATTTCTTCAATGATCTGTGAAGGTGTGTAGGCTGATTTGATAAGATAACTTTCTGCCCCTAACTCAAAACCTTCTTTAATTACGCTTTCTTGTCCGAGGTTTGTAAGTAAAATCACGGGAATCGATTTTGTTTCATCTTTTGTTTTGAGCGTTCGTAGTAAATCAAGTCCGTTAAGTTTTGGAAGCATAATATCTAAAAGAATGAGTTCTGGTTTTTCTTGAGATGCCATCACGAGGCCTTTTGCACCATCATCTGCAACAAGTACGTCATACCCTTCTTTTGTGAACTGACGTTCATACAATTCGCGAATGAAAAAATCATCCTCAACAATTAATATTCTTTCTTTATCTGCCATATGTTATGTTATTTTACGGGTTATTTAAACCAAATGCAACGTGTTAATTATTGGTTGATCCTAAGGTCAATCCACGAATTTTGTCAAACTCAGCTTCGACTACTAATTGACGTGTAACATCAATGACATCGGGTGAAACGCTTATCGAAGTTACTCCCCAATCAACAAGTTTCGCAACAAGTTCTGGATATTGGCTGGGAGCTTGCCCACAAATACCCGACATAATGCCATGTTTTCTACACGTTTTGATTGTGTGTTCAAGTGCCCACATGACTGCAGGATTTCTCTCGTCAAATATGCCCGCGAGTTTTGAGTTATCACGATCAACCCCAAGGATTAATTGTGTTAGGTCGTTACTACCGATTGAAACTCCGTCGATGCCCACACCGATAAATTTTTCTAGCATAATTACGGTGGACGGTACTTCAACCATAATAAATAGTTTAAAAGTACCTGTTTGATAAAGACCTTCACTCAGCATTATTTTTTTAGCTTCACGAAGTTCATCAGGTGTTCGAACAAAAGGAAGCATGACCCAAAGGTTTTTGTGATATCTTCTCACCTGTTTAATGGCATCAAGTTCCATTCTAAATACTTCAGAATCGGCTATGTAACGTGATACACCTCTAAATCCAATCATGGGGTTTTCTTCTTCAGCCTCAAATCTTTTGCCACCCTCAAGACCTCGATACTCATTGGTACGAAAGTCCGTTGTGCGATAGATCACGGGTCTTTCTCCGAATGCTTGAGTAAATTTCATGATGCCGTCTTTTAGTTTTTCAACAAACTCATCATGCTTGCCTTGTTCAAGCATATACCGTGGATGTTGACCAATATTTGCAATCATGAACTCTGCACGCAAAAGTCCAACACCGTCAACATCTCTTTTGGCAATATCTGCCGCAAGTTGGGGTTCACCAAGATTGCAATACACTTTTGTTGCAGTATGTGCATTGCGTATCTGTGAAGTTTTTATCGGTTGAACAGCAGTTTCGTTAAGCTCAACTGCTCCTTCGTACACAACGCCGTGTTTTCCGTCCACAGTGACAATCTCGCCTGTTTTAAGCATAGTAGTTGCGTGTTCTGTTCCAACAACTGCCGGTATACCAAGTTCCCTACTTACAATTGCAGCGTGTGATGTTACACCGCCTAGGTTAGTAATCACTGCAACAGCGCGGCGCATTGCCGGTACAAAATCAGGTGTGGTCATGTCAGTAACTAACACGTCACCATCTTTTACCTTGTCAATCTCTGAAGGGTCTTTAATGTTTTTAACCGGTCCTTTTGCGATTCCAGGACTTGCTCCTAATCCATCAAGAAGATGAGGAAAAACTTCTTCTTTGGCGTTTGGTGAGACATTCACATCAATTGTTTCATTCCCTACGGATGGAACTGTTTCGATAATTGTGGTGATTGGTCTGGTTTGCGTTATGTAAATTTTTGCATCTTCAACTGCCCACTCGATATCCTGCGGTTTACCGTAGTGTGATTCGATCTTTTTACCAATGGTTGCAAGTTCAATAATAAGTTTGTCGGATATCTTTTGAACTTCTTGATGCTGTTTTGATACAGGAACCCAAAAAAGTTCGCTCCCGTCACGAAATGCATCTGCCTTTTTTGGTTTTTGAGAACCTTTAGCTAACATTCTTGTTTGACCAACTATCTGTTTGTCAACAATTGCAAGTGATTCTTTGTCCACGCGATATTGGTCAGGTGTTATGGACCCGGACACAACAGCATCACCATACCCGTATGCTCCTTCAATTGAAATTACATTAAGGTCATTTGAAATTGGGTCAGCAGTAAACATAACTCCCGATGCCTCGCTTGCGACCATTGTTTGTACGGGGATGGCGATGCCGACTTTAAGATGATCAAATCCTTTTTGTTCACGGTAAAAGATTGCTCGATCTTCAAATAGTGACGACCATGCCATCTGAACAGTTTTTACTACGTTCTGCGTACCTTTAATGTTCATGTAACTTTCCTGTTGACCTGCAAAACTTGCTTCAGGTAGATCTTCTGCTGTTGCCGAGGAACGGATTGCAACGAGCGCTTGCTTACCATTTGAAAGCGTACGATAAGCTTCAACTATTGCTTCTTTGATCTCGGGGCCCGGAGTTGCATTCAAGATCAGCGTGCGAACGTCTTTTCCTGCTTTTGACAATTTTTTAGAATCATTAACATCGAGTCTTGCTAAAACAGTTTTTATTTTTGAGGTAAGACCAGACTCAGCAATAAACGTGAAATATGCATGAGACGTAACAATAAAACCATTGGGAACCGGGAATTTTTCCTGAGTCATCTCACCAAGGTTTGCACCTTTACCGCCGACATAATCAACATCTTCTCTGCCTACTTCATTAAACCAAACAACCAACTTTTGATTCTTTGTCATACTACAATATTTGTAACACTAATAAATGGTAGATGCAACAGGGGTTCAGCATAATTCTTGTTGGTAGTCTATACTTAGTAAAAGATGGAGCACACTAAAAGCGTTGACCATACCAGCGTTGACCATACCGTAACAAGTCCAGAACATATTTCTGAATCTGATGAGCTACTGGATATATCACTACGTCCAGCGAGTTTTGACGAGTATTTTGGACAGCACAAAGTTAAACAATCGGTTGGAATTATGGTTCAGGCCGCAAAAAAACGAAATGATTCTCTCGACCACATTCTATTCTATGGACCTCCGGGGTTAGGAAAAACTACCCTTGCACGTCTTATTGGAAATGAACTGGGGAAAAACATTCGTATTACTTCGGGCCCCGCTCTTGAGCGTGCGGGTGACCTTGCGGCAATACTCACTAACCTATCGGACGGTGATGTGCTCTTTATTGACGAAATTCATCGGTTATCAAAAGTTGTTCAAGAGACTCTTTATCCTGCCATGGAAGACAAAGCGATTGATATTGTGGTGGGTAAAGGACCATCTGCTCGAACCATTCGACTTGATCTACCTCATTTTACTGTTATTGGCGCAACAACGCGTATGGGACTTTTAAATGCACCAATACGCGATCGATTTGGAGGAATTTTTCGGCTTGAATTTTATTCTCCTGAGGATTTGGTACATATTATTAAACGATCTGCACGTGTTCTTAATATTGAGTTAGATCATGAATCGGCCTCAGAGATTGCCCAAAGATCACGGGGTACTCCTCGTATTGCAAACCGAATTCTAAAACGAGTAAGAGATTATACTGATGTACTAAATGATGGTGTTATTACGCAGGTTGAGGTGTTGAGTACGTGCAACGCATTAGGTATTGATGATCAGGGGCTTGATGTTTTAGATCAAAAGTATTTATCCTTGCTACTTAATCAGTTTGATGGAGGTCCGGTGGGTATTGAAACACTTTCAGCATCTCTTACCGAAGACGGGGGAACACTTGAAGATATTATTGAACCGTTTCTTCTTACCAAAGGATACATTGAAAAAACACCGCGCGGTAGAAAAATTACAACACTTGGCAGACAGGTAATGATTAAGCAGTAAAAACGCAGGTGGACCTACTTGTCCTTGCCTGCGTTTTTACCCAAATCTATTCCTCAAAAAGATTTTCCCCCTCCTCCTCGTTCACTTTTTCTGCAAGTGATGCAAGTGCTTGTGCTGCAGGATCAACTTTTTCGGTATCATCAACAAATCCTTCTTCTTCGTCTGAATCGAATTCTTCAAGTTCTTCGTCATCCTCCTCCTCATCGTCGTCATCAAAAAGATCTTCGTCGAGTTCATCCTCGTCGTCAACTTCGACCTCAACAACAGTGTCATCACTGAAATCATCGTCTAGACCATCAGGTTTTAGTAAATCGTCAGTCATTATTTTTCACCACCTTTCACTGGGACCAATGTGGGTTGGCTTGTGTGCACTTTGCGCTCAAACAAAAGCCAAAACCAACAATTAGTACCAAATTCTTTTCACCTTATATTATGATGGAGGTTAGATGTCAAGTGCTCAAATTGTATTTGGGGTTGATCCAGGGCTCGCTTCCTTAGGGTGGGGAATTGTTGTAAAGGATAAAGGAGATCTAAAGGTGGTTAAATACGGTTGTATAACAACAAAAAGCTCAACTGAGCTTCCAGCGCGACTTATTACTATTTATGACGAAATCATGCATCTTTTTGATACCTATAAACCTGATGTTCTTGCAATAGAAAAATTATTCTTTGGGAAAAATGCTAAAACTGCGATGGTAGTGGGTGAATCTCGTGGTGTGATTATGTTATCCGCAGCAAAAAGAAATCTTACTATTTACGAATACTCTCCTGCAGAAATAAAGATTGCTCTTACAGGATACGGTAATGCTGACAAAAACCAGGTCCAACGTATGGTTCAGCAAACGCTTAAGTTAGAAAAAATTCCACGACCAAATCACGCGGCGGACGCTCTTGCTGTTGCAATTACTGCCAGCGTAAGTAACAACATTATTCGTCGCCCATAGTGCGTTCGACTTGACACTTTTGTCCAAAACACCGACACTAGACAGCATGATTGCACATCTTTCGGGAATCGTGTTGCGCGTTAATGCTCGATCCATTGTTCTTGATGTCAACGGAGTTGGTTATGAGATAACTGTACCTTATCCGCTCTCTGAATTTTCGGAACACGACTCGTTGAGTTTTATTATTTATTCTCATACCACTGAGCAAGGAACATCGTTGTATGGATTTAAAACATGGGACGAAAAAGTGTGGTTTAAAACGTTTACAAGCGTTTCAGGAATTGGTCCAAAAGTTGCACTTTCAATCCTTGCTTTGGCAAGCTTGGATGACATTATTGCTGCTCTTCAAAAAAATGATGCAGGTTTTTTTAATAATATCTCTGGAATCGGTCAAAAGACAGCCTCGCGAATTATTGTTGAATTGAGAAACTCAATTCCGACTATTGAAGATTCTCAGATGAGTGAACTTTCGCAAGCTCTTGTTTCACTCGGATATCGAAAAAATGAAATCGCGCCATTTCTTACAAAGGTTGACAAGAATTTTTCGGTGGAAAAACAAATCTCGCAAGTTCTTGCGCAGTTACAGAAATAGTTTTATAAGACGAGAAAATTACAAACTGTTCAAACGTCTAGAAATAGCCGCTTTTACGAAGTAGTAGCTCAGGGCGGTTTTGTTCGGTTAACTCTTCCGCCGCTTCTTTACGCCATTGATCAATTTCCTTGTGGTTTCCTGATTTTAGTACTTCGGGGATACCCATTCCCTCGTAAACTTCAGGTCTTGTGTACACAGGGTATTTAAGAAGGCCTTTTGTGGTGTATGAAAAACTCTCGCCCTCTTTAGAAGCTTCTGAACCTAACACTCCATCAACATGTCTCGAGACACTGTCAACGATGATCATGGCGGGCATTTCTCCACCAGTAAGGATATAGTTACCAATGGAAAGTCTCTCTTCGGCTAAATGTTCAAAAACTCTATGGTCGACACCTTCGTAATGTCCACAAATCAATAAAATATGATTTATACCTGATAGCTTTTCTGTAATTCGATGATTATACGTTTTTCCTTTTGGTGTAAGGAGAATAACATGAGTATGATCTTTTTTGTTAATTTTCTTGCTGTAGTATATTTTTTTGATATCTTCGACTGCACGAAAAATTGGTTCTAGTTTTAAGACCATGCCTGCACCACCACCGTATGGTTCATCGTCAACCTGTTTTTGTTTTCCTTCTGCCCAATCTCGCAGGTTGTATATATTAATGATGATCTTTCCGTCGTCTTGAGCACGTTTTAATATTGACTCGGAAAAAGGGCCTTTAAACATCTTGGGGAACAGAGTAAGAATACTAAAAGTAACAGGATTTTTCTTTTCTACAGCCATATATAGCGATATTATATCACAATTAATTAGTAAAGGCAAAAATAATTGGTAAACCGTAATCGTTTAGAGATGAAACTATTTTTCCGCAAGTGGGTATTGTCCTACTAAACGAGCAGTTATGATAAGTCGATTGAGGGGGATTCCGGGTGGATCACAGGTTTGAAGTGTAAGCATGGGATAATCAGGTTCTCTTGTTAATGGCGTCACATCAAAATCCTTGACCACGTCTTTTGCTTCTACCGCGTAGTCATATCGTACATTATCGTTAAAAACGGTTACTCGATCCCCAATGTTTAACCTGTGAAGTAGTGTAAATACTGCTGAGTATTTTTGGATATCCAATGGATTAAGTGTTGAGTGAGCAAATAGATAGGTGTTACCGTTTTCTGAAGATGGGTGGCTAGTGTTTTGAGCATGTGCAACGCCGTTTGCAAGCGCAGCATTGTATGCTTTTTCATCGGTAACAGGGACATCCCACACAATGGGAGAGTTGACCTCAATATTTTGAATAATAATAGAGTGTGTTGTATTAATGGGTTGTACCGATAATGGAGGGGCAATAACGAGTACTTCACCAAAACTACCTGACTGGGGTGTAGGCGTTGGTAACGGATCTTTGCGTGATTGAAGCTCGTAATTAATTTCTGATGAAATTACGGGATATAATGCACCTAACATGCCAATAAATCCAATAATTATTGCTCCGATTCCAACACCGCGTAGGATAAAAATTCCTCGCTCGAGAGAAATAGACGAGAATAAAACGGGCTTTTTCATGTAAACATACTATACCAAAAGTAGCGACTTGAATCTGTCGTAAAAAGTTATTCCCTAAAAACCAAGAATTTACTGGTAATAAAATTCCACGAAAGGGTTGCTGCGGTTGCAATACCAAGTGCAATGAATTCGTTAACACTCATCGATTCATATAATACATACATCACCCCCGTATTTATGCCGAGTGATGCGATGCTAACCATAATAAAGGGTAAAAATGAACTCAATCCGACGGTTGACCGAAATGTCCACGCGCGATTAAAGATAAAACTGTTGGTTACCCCTACAATAAACGAAACTCCTTTAGCCCAAACCTTGTGAATTGAAAAGAACGGAACTAAACGCGTCAAAATAATGTATACACTAATATCAAGAATGGTATTTACGACTCCCACTGAAAGAAATTTTACAACTTGTTTCACCCATTGATTCCCCAAATCTCCTCGATAAACCTGCGCGAGTTCCTTGAATGCTCGAATGATTACGGAGGGTTTTGCACCGGTTGCTGATCCCGCTGATCGAGGGTAATGATGAACGCCAACTTCAGAAAAATGATTGCCAGCACGTTTTAGTCGAATCAGAAGTTCGGCCGAAATCATTGCGCCGCGTGAATGCATTGCGGGCAATACTACATCGAGTGCTGATTTTTTAAATAGTTTGAACGCGCAGTCAATATCTTTTACCTCTAGTCCAAATGCGATTTTGTTCATGAATTTCCATCCTTTTGCGTTGAGAAGTCGCATGAACGGATCGTTACGTTTTATGCGGTATCCAATAATTACCGTTTCAGTCTCGGTATAGTCGACAAAATTTGCTAGCTCAGAAAGATCAAATTGACCATCTGCGTCAGAGAAGAACACCCAATCTTTGGTGGCGTTGGTAAAACCGGTCATGAGTGCACCTCCATATCCTTGGTTTGTGCCATGCGTGATAAGTTTAATGTTGGGGTTTCGGTGTACGAGCGTTTGAACGACATCGATGGTATTGTCGGTGCTTCCATCATTTACGACGATAATTTTGTAGTCTTTGTTTTCAGTAATTTCCTCGGCAATGTTAACAGCGCTTGTGACCGTATCTGCAATGTTTTCCGCCTCATTATAGGCAGGAAAAAATATGGTGAGAGAGGTGAGTTTCATAATTGTCCGATGACTAATCGTAACATGAAAACCTGACCCCTGTGAAGTTATTGATTTGATATCAGAATGTAAACTTTTTCAGAGATACTGTTCCAGTCAAATGTGTCAACAACATACTGTTTAAGATTTTTTCCTTGGGATTGAAACCTATCGAAATCGTTATCTACTTTCTTGATTGCATTCATGATTGCTTCCACAGAATGCGGTTTAATGAGTATGCCAAAGCTATCAATAATATCGCGGGTACTTCCTACGTCTGTTGCAATAACAATACATCCCGAAGCTGAAGCTTCCAATACGTTTCGAGGTAACCCTTCATTGAATGACGGATTTATAAATATGTGAGTATTTTTTAGTAACGCAGGAACAGACTCGTAGGTGATATGTCCATGCATTTTTATGGAGTTTTGTAAATTGTCTTTTGCGATTCGTGAACGCAATTCGTTATAAATTGGTCCACTCCCTGCAATGTTAAGCTTAATATCCCTTGTTAGTGATTTATCTTTGAGTAAGTTTTTTACCGCATCATATAAAAGAAAGAGTCCTTTGGCTTCGATGAGACGGCCAATATAGGAAATTACTAACGGACGAGTATTTTCGCGTTCTGAACTACCAGTAAATAGTTGTGTGTTGATACCTCCTGGAATCAACGTTGTGTTAGTGACCTTGAGTGTTTTTTCGAAGAACTGTTGAGTCTGACTACTTATTACTATAACTTTGTCATATCGTTTTACTGACCAAGCTGAAATTGTTTTATCAATAAACCTGCTTATTACTCTTACTAGTTTGCTTTCATGGGATACAAAACCGGTGCCATGTCCAATAAACACAGACTTAGCCTTTATTATTCGGGCAAATAGCCAGACCCACCACGTTGGTTCAAAGAATCGTGTTTGTGTAATAACAACGTCATAATCATTTTTCGCAAGACGAAAAAGTGTTTTTATTAAACTTATTGGATGGGATAGATAAAACTGGTCAGGAATAATTGCTAATGCTGGTACTCTTGTAATTTCAAACCTTTGGAATGTTTCAAAATTTTGAGATTTATTCGTATTGTGCGTTAGAACGTCAATAATGACATCAGGATGACTGCTTTCTATTGAAGACAGAAGTTCCTGTGCATACATCTCAGCACCGCCAGTGTGAGGATGGAAAAATGCGGAAACAAGAAGAATCTTCATGTTTCTACTTTATAAGATATGTCAGGCGTTTAGTAAAGCTTTGAGCAAGGACTCGCACTTGATATTCTAGAGTTGCCACTCGGTAGCGGAGCATAAAGAACCCGTGATCAAGACCTGTTTTCCATAATACTTGTTGACTATTCCCCTCTTTACGTAAGGTTCCTTGTATTGGAAATTCAACATAGGACACATTTTGATTTACAAAGGCTGAAAGTTTAATTTCTGGTGATAGATTCCATCCGCCCTCATTGAGTGAGAGGCGTGAAAGGCTGTTTCGTTTAATACACCACATACCACTGAGAATGTCTTTTGTGGGAATGCCAAAAAGCAATAAAGCCTCAAGATTTAACATATGAACACCAAATTTTCTTATAAGACTATTTATAATTGATGTGTCGCGTGTCGTTCGGCTACAGTTAATAAAATCAATAGATTTTCTTTCGGCGTAAGCAACAATTTGAAGAATTTTTTCAATCTCATGCTCACCATCTGCATCAACCGTTACAATGTATCGACCCGAGCTGTTAAGCATTCCGGTAATTAAAGCATATCCGTAGCCAATACCATTTTGTTTGCGGGGCTCAGAAATGACAGTCGCACCATAACGTTTAGCAACTTTTATACTTGAGTCAGTAGAACCGTTATCAACATAGATAACTTCGTCAACGACCTTATTTAGGCGAGTTAACGTCTCTGGTAAGCTCTTTTCTTCATTGTAACCAGGAATTACTGCTGAGATTTTAAAAGACATGTGTGTATAATAACATACCCTATAGGTCTCGTCAACTAAACTTCTTGTTAAATGTTGGGAAGACCCATACAATAACCGTGTATGAAAATGAGTTTGTACTATGGTATATTTTTTGTTTCTCTCGTAGGAATATACTTAATTTTCGGTAAACAAGTTTTGTATGCTGAGTCATATATTCTCAGTGCTAATGAAGATACGATTACCTTAGAGAATAGTTACCAGCCAGGGCAGTATTTTACGATCAGTATGTATGATGATTCTCTTATTATTGCTGGAAGCGAAGAAGAAAAGGTCGCCAAAGGAAATTCTGATTCTATGAAAACAACAGCAATAAAAGTGTTCGATGGTTTTTTAGCTGATGTTCGTTACTTCACGAGTGGAAAGCAGTCAACGCCCCACATGACGAGTGGTGACCACAACGCATATTATCAGAGCTCATTTACAGGAGATGTAGTTGAAATCACAAGAAGAGTAAAACACAACTCTAAAACAATCATAGGGATGCATAGATCGATCATTGTTCCGCTTGACAGCAAGATATTGATAAACGATTCAAGCGAACTTCGTGTGTTTCCTGCCAATGAAAATCGGAGGTTTGTGACAGATGGAATAACAAGCATTGTCATTTCGGTTGATAACAATCCATATGCTGTTGAAATCGAGGTCTCAAAAGCGGAACAAGTTTTGTTTTCGACAATAGATTCGGGCGTAGTTATTACCGCAACCAGTTTCTTTTCTGAATTTGACCAGGATATCTTTGGGTGGTTTACTGATATTCAACAACTTCGTATTGTTCCAAATAATTATGATTAACTCCATACGAAGATATTTCCGCCTTCTTTTTTATAATAAAGAATTCATGCTCCTTGGTAGTATTTCGATTTTTGGGTTTATTGTATGGCGAGGAGGCAGTGCGTATCCATTGTCTCTCGATTGGGACTTGTTTGCCCACCAACATGTTATTAACGCGATCCAACAGGGTAAATTTTCATTTGATCCAACAAAACTTTCCGATACTTTTCTTTTATTTACCTATACACCTTTATTTGCGTTGTGTATTGGCGCATTACGGTTTGTTTTTTGGTTTTTTCCGCTAACGGGGTACTACTTTTTGCTAGACACCTTCCATTACATTGCCAACATTATTATTTCGTATTCACTTGGTTATACCGTCACCAAAAATAAGCATATTGCTTTGATCAGTGGAATATGCGGCGCATTAATTTTTGAGTCTACCGTTGCACAAACTGCGTTTTTTGCTATTCCACAAAATACTGCCGCCTTACTTGTTGTTTCTAGTTTTATATTTTGGGAGTTAAAACGATACAAACTTGCAACAGCAATCTCGGTTATTACCTTTTTTGTGCATTTCATTATTGGTGGTGTTGGCCTTGGGTTAATTCTTATTCTTGCAATATGGAGATCTAGTTTTGTTAAGAAAATGTTTGGCAAACATACCTTGAGAATAGTGATGTTTTTTGCGATTGGGTTAGTTGCTTTTTCGTTTATCATCAGTGGTTATCTAAGTTTGAATCCATTTTCCAGTGGCGAAAGTACCACATTTTTATTTTCGATACCTGAGAAATTTCAGTTTTTTATGCGTTGGTATTCGCTTGTGTTTCTGTTTGCTGTTCCTGGGATTATTTCGTTTCTTCGAACACCAACAGACGAAAAAACTTTAACGATGTTTTTTGGGCTCGGTATAGTTGCTCTTATTTTTTTACCAATCCCCTACAGTTTCAAGTTCTATACAATCGGACGATTTTTTATCCATGTTTTGATGGCAGCCGGAGTGTATAGCCTCATCTCACATCGATCGATAACATGGATACTCTGGCATATTGGTGGTTTTTCCGCACTTTTACTGTTGGTGTTATTCCATAACGTTGCAGAATTCAAAAGCGCATTTCCATACAACGGAAGTTTTACAACTGTCTCGTCTTACGAAATTGATGCCGCAACCTTTTTACAGAAACAAAAGTTCACTAATGAAACATTGTTGGTAAGTGATCCTGCAACGCAACACGTTATTGAGGCACTTAGTGGCATTAACTCACAAGGAGGTGCCTTTGCGACTCAAGAAACAAGGCAGAAGGTTGACGAGTTGTTCCCATTTTCCGACAATACTTCTGTTGACTTGCTGTTTACTATTCACGATGACATTGAAGGCAAAGCGCCAGAACAAATAATTCTAGTAATTAGTGGTCGATTTTTACAGTGGCAGCAACTGCCAGATACGCACAAATATGATGTTTCGTATAACATTTGGGCACCTCGTGACACAACGCCACTTCTTACAAGTTTTGTTAATGAATTGAAAAGCCAACCCAACGTTGAAATGATATATTCAAATTCTGGTGTATCGATATTGCTCGTCACTAAGAATTATAGCGATACTAAAACAAACTAACGTTGCTATGGTAGTTTAATAATAATAGATTATGCAGCTTACAAAACTACAACAAACTGCTTTAATTTTGTTGGTAATTATATTTGTTTACCTGTTTTTTTCCTTCTCGCTGTATCGTTGGATTATAGATGATGCTGGAATAACATTCGCGTATTCGCAGAGTCTTGCGCATGGGTTTGGTATTGTTGCCCAGGCAGGTTCACCTCCTGTTGAAGGATACTCTAACTTTTTATGGATGATTTTTCAGGTTCCATTTATTTTCCTTAATATATTTGATCCAGTGGTTACACCAAAAATCATTGCGGGCGTATTATTTATTGGTCTATTAGTTTTACTTTTATCTTTGTTTGATAAAAAACCATTCGGACAGCGAATTGTTATTTTTACGGGATTGTGGATTGCTATGAATCCGTCGCTTCTTATCTGGTTTAATTCTGGGCTTGAAAATTCATTGTACGGATTGTTATTTGTGAGTTTAATTGTAACTGTTTACAAAAAACGAGATGTTGTTACCCCTACATCCATGATTCTTTTTGGTTTGATTGTTTCTCTACTTGCCTTAACACGCCCCGATGGCGTAATTTATGCGATTATCCCTCCCATTTTTTTGGTAACGCACTCATTTTTGTTGAAAAAACCTACTGGGATATTACCTGTTCTACGTAAACTTACGTGGTATGTTATTTCAATTGCAATTTTTTATGGAGGGTACGTATTGTTTAGAATGGTATATTTTCACGATGTATTGCCCAATACGTATCACGTTAAAGGCGGGCCTTCGTTTGATGCAGTAATTTCACTTATAAGCCTTGATGAATACGTTATTTCAAAAGCAATTGTGTTTTTAACGTACATGTTTGGACGTGTTGAAATTCTTATCGCAGCGATTTTTATTATGAGTGTATTTTTTGTTTATATGCTTTTTCGAAAACGATATTTTCCTATTGTTATTGTTGAACTATTGTTTTTTGGATTGTCGTTTGTAACCTTTCTTTTGATGCCTGATGATTGGATGCCACAGTTTAGATTTGCAACGCCCGCTATTATTTCGGGATATCTACTATTTTTTACTACGTTGTATTATTCACGCGAAATTCTTGCGTACTACAACAAGCGTGCTAAAAAAATTGTTACTGTATTTGCGATACTAATCTCGATAGCTGCCATGAAAAGTTTTTCAGAAACACTTAGTGTATTTGCAAAATCCCCCACAGCTCCATTTAGTTATGTGAGTCGCATTTATGGGCACAAGTTTAATGCGTATGCGGATTCACTTGGGGTAACAAACGGTTCAATTGTTACACCAGATGTTGGTGGTGTTTTATATTATTCAAATCTTAGGGTTATTGACCTGGCTGGTCTTACCGATAAACGTATTGCACAATCATTTAACAGTAATCCCGCCGACGTAATGAACTATATTTTTGATGAGGTAAAACCTACATTTATTCACACCCATGGGTGGTTTGCGTATGTGCTTAGGTTTGATGAGGATGAGCGATTTACCAGTAATTACGTACTGGTTGATGTGTTCGAGGATAGATATATTGCGGAAAATTTTAGTTTAACTGTTTATACCGGTGAATTCGTTCGAAAAGATGTGGTCAAAGATATTCCAAACTATCAACAATTATGGAAAGACCTCCAATATTATGATACAGCGTATTAAATCTCAATTAACAAAGTCGCGGATTAAACAGCTTGTTACGTATGGTTTTGTGGGAGGTTTTACTACTGGACTTGGTTATGTTTTGTATTATATTTTTATTGTTCAGTTTGGGTTTTGGTATTTATTTTCATCTGCAGTCATCGATCCTTTTGCAATACTTTTGAATTATCTTATGCATCGTGCAATCACGTTTAAGAGTACGGGGAGTAAACGCACACAACTACCAAAATATATAACGCTGGTAATGCTTAACTATTTTGCAGGACTTTTTGTGCTGTTTGTAACCGTTGATCTATTTGGTATCAACCCCCTACTTGGCAAAATTATTGCAATGGGTGTGATATTTACATGGAATTTTTTGGCTCTAAAATTGGTGGTTTTTAAAAACATCACCACCCCATAGTGTTGACTTATCGCTCTAACTCTGCTATACTCCCTTCGTACGTTAAAAACTTTATTTGCCAGTCTCACATTGCAGTCTGGTGGGCCCACATGGTATTGAGTGTGTATAGCGAAGTTACGAATTAACAATAATTGATTACTAATTACGAGTTACGGTTTACGACTTTCTACCGAGTGGACTCACCGGTGACTTGTCCCACTTCGTTGACCTAGAACGTATCTAGGAACTCGAGTTTCAGATTCAGCCCGAAAGGGAGAAAGTGAGCATTGCAATGTTCAAACACCGTATGACCTGGGCCGCCATCCTGGCGGTCGTCTTGATCCTGGCTACTGTAGGTAGCACCATGGCGGCTGGCGTGCCGTCGTTTGAAGGGACTGGGACTGCCGCGTATGTAAGCGTCGGAACCACCCTCAATGTCCGCGAGTCCCAGAGCCTGGCTGCCCCACAAGTGGGCAAGCTTGTCTGTGGAACGCAGGTTCTCGTCGCTGAGAACGCAGGCGTCGTATCTGGCGGCCACAACTTTGTGGTCATCAAGTACAACGACCTGGCGGGAAACGAGATCGTCGGGGCTGTTTCCGACAAGTATCTCGTTGCTGGTGCGCCGGCCTGTGCTTTTTCTGCGGCTGTGCGCACAACCATGACCCGAGGGGCTTTTTCTGAGACCGCCCCCGCGAGCTTCTTTACGGCTGCGCCAAACTCCTTCAACATCTTTTTTTCCGCCGAAGTGTCGGGGTATGTGGATGAAGTTGGAGGCATGGTCGTCGTTCCTGCTGGTTCCGCGCCTGTGACCTTCAGCGTCTGGGTCAATCCCGACGGTGACTGGTCTGATGGCGCCTGGTACCAGCGCAATCCGGTTGGCGCCGGCCGTGTACTGCCCCCGCAGCAGATGGTGCAGGGGTACCGGTACAACGGGCTTGTTGCCTTCCCAGGCAACAACGTCTTCTGGGCTAATCAGTTCACGGAAATTGGCTCCGTGCCGACAGCGGTGGGTTGTGGAAATGCCCCTGCTGGTTTCGTGACCCCGTACAATTGGGGAACCGGGATTTGTGTGAATACACTGACTACTGAAGCGGCCATTGGACATCCCATCGGCGAGGTTAAGTTTCTCGCTGGTGGAGTTGCCAGCATCTATATTGATGCTGCGTATTGTCGTTACAACGGCATGGACGCCGACGGTGCGGTGTTTGGTAGCACGAAGGTGCCGGCAAATACCCGAGTGAACATCACTGTCGTTTCTGGACAGGAGATGTCGTTGGGCGGCCTGATGGGCTGCCCGTAGTAGGTCACCGAATGAAGTTGAAGTAAAAGAAGGGGAGGGTCACAACTGTGGCTCTCCCCTTTCTTCGTTTATGGGTTGATTTCTATTGCCAGACCAGACAGGATTACTCCGTAAACCAGTCAGGTCTAGAAAGGTTCCGTATAAACAAAAAGGCTCAACTCCCGTTGTGGGAACTGAGCCTTTCTTTTTATGTATACCGTCAACCAATCTTTCATTACATGAAAAGGGTCCGGTAGCTGTAGTAGCCACCGGACCCTTTTGTTAATCTACTGCGTGACGACGAAATTCATCGTCGCCACACCTGGGGCCATCGTCACCGTTGCCACCATCAGCGGCGGCAGGACAACAACGGCCCCCCAATTGTCATTGGGAACCATATTCATTCCCCGTGGCATCAGATCGCTCTGAATGCACACAGAAAAGGCGTAGGTCCCAGCCGGAGCGTTGGGGTTTCGAATCTGGCCAAGGTTTTCGGTCAGAGCCTCTTTCATACTCTGGTCGCCGAAAACACCTCTCGTCCAATTTTGAACCTGGACGAGGTTACTTGGACAGGCAGTCACGGGCTCCATCTTGACCTCCAGGTCATCCCCCGGATACCAATTCTTCCCCACAAAAGGCAGGAATATCTGGTAGCGGTTAGACGGGTCTTTTACCTCAACGACGGTACTCAAGAAGTACGTCGTATTTTGGTCGGTGACCCAAACCTGAACCGTTTGCGCGCCGATGCCTTCCTTAGGCCAATTCACACAGATTGCGTTTGGCGCTGCCACTTTCGCAGCCACACACCCCAACGGACGGTGTGCGTCGCCACTAACCTGCCACACATAGGTGGCAGTCATGATGTTGACACCCGTCACCTCCACAGTGAACACGGCGTGCTCGACGGTGGCAAACACAACTGCTGGACCGACCACAGTCCCCATAGCCGGATCATTCACCGCCATGAACGAATTGTTCGCTTCGTTCGTTTCAGTGACAATCTCGTTGTCGTCCACGATCACCCGCAGTTGGGTGAAAGTGACGTTGGGAACCGGTAGGTTCCAGGTGATTGGTTCACTTGCTGCGATTTCAGCGAACCACGAGCTGTCATGCTCGTACCATGTTCCCCCGTCCTGGCTAACCTGAGCGATAGCATGGAAGCTCTCGCTGTAGCCTGTGCTGGAGGTGATAATGGTCTGAGCCGAAACTCCGGGAATCCAGTTGACCGACAAAACCTGCAG
>CAYZXG010000014.1:0-16243 GCA_964482365.1 uncultured Candidatus Saccharibacteria bacterium
AATGCCAATGACGTGTTTGTCTTTAAGAACGGGAAGACGTCTAACTTTGTGAACCAAAAGGAGTGCGCAGGCTTTTAAAATATGATCTTCGGGATGAACCCAGATTACGTTTTGTGACATAAAATCTTTTGCCACAAATTTACGTAGACTGCCGACTTCTTCTTCGATGCGATCGTAGTTTAAATAATAATTTGTGTCGTAATAAAATTCTTTTTCTTCTGGAAACAGTTTTAGCAGAATATCTTTTTCGGAAACAACACCAAGAATTTCTTGAGATTCGTTAATAACTGGAACGCCTGAGATTTCGTAGGAGACAAGAAGATTAACTACATCCTCAAAGGAGGTGTTGGGTGAAACAGTCACTACATCGTGTGTCATCACCTCGGATACAGTCATTACAAAACAATTATAACATCAATCTGTGTTTGGTGGTTTATAATAAACGTTGCAACGTGGGTCGCTAGCTCAATTGGCAGAGCAACTGGCTCTTAACCAGTAGGTTCAGGGTTCGATTCCCTGGCGACCCACCACAGAATGAGTACATTCTTAGTAGTTTGTTCAACAAACTACACCTCAATCTTTGCCTGCGTAATTTTCAGTAGTGTTTGAGTACAAAACTGCAGGTTAGTCATCTTGTAAAAACTCAACGTATTATCGTCCGCTCGTGTTGGTGCACGATAAGTCTTGACCAGTTTTTTGCTATACTTACGTCAATGCCAAGTACAACTTCTACCGAAATTGAACGAAAGTTTTTGGTGCCCACGCCGCCTGATCTTACCGGCAAATCCCCTATCGTGTATGAACGTTACTATATCTATTCTCAACATGGAATTGAACTGCGGGTTCAGAAAAAAGGAGAAATTTTTGAAATTGAGCGCAAAGAAATGGTTTCAGATTTAAGTAGATCAACCGAAAAACTGGAAATCTCACAAGATGAGTTTGAAATTTTAAAGACACTTGCTCACAAGTCGATTATTCGCAAAAGTTATGTGTTATCAAAAAACCCTGAAACATCGCTAAAAATTTATGAAGGTGATTATGTAGGACTCATACGGTGTGAGGTTGAGTTTGCATCAGAAGACGAGGCGAATAAATTTGAAGTTCCGGGTTGGTGTGGGGCCGAAATTACTACGTCGATCTTGGGGAAAGATTCCAAACTTGTTAATCTCTCTCGCGATGAGTTTTTACAAGAGATTAATACTGCAAGCAGAACGAGTATTGTCGTTAATGCCTCATAAAAAAAGATGACCGACTGAATAATTTTGTAGTCTTTGTACGCTACATCCCACTGCAATTATTCACTCCACTAGTGGGGAGTTAGTAACTTTGAAATTCTATCAGGAAGCTGATACTAGGCGTATGTGGTATTTTTTAACTCAAAATTCGTATCAGTAATTTCAAGCCACGACAGGTAGTTATCAAAATTAAACCCCGTGTTAATAAAATTTTGATCGCGCGCATCCTCAGCTAAATGAGTGTGACCACACACTAAGATAGTATCGGCAGGCAGATTTTTTTGTGCCCATTTTTTGCCTTGATTGTTGGCAAAAGTATAAACTTTGTAGACGTTTGGTCCACATATTTTTACGCCAATGGAGTGGACGATATGAGAAATTTCGGATATAAAATTTTGAACTTTTTCAGGAGAATTGTTTTCATCGTGAGGAAACATGAATTTATTGCCATGCTCAATGTGGAAAACGTAATTCGTAACACGTAATTCGTAACTGGTAGCTTGGGTGTGTGAAAAAAGGGATACGCGTTCATCACAGAGTTTTTTGGCGTCGTGATTCCCATAGAGATAGACAGTCTTTTCTTTCATGATTGGAAACAGTTGTGACCATCCACTCGCCATAAATGTATCAAACGAAATTAGGTATCCATCCCAAAAATCACCGTTTATAATTATTTGATCGGTTTCAGTGAATATTTTTGATAAAGCATCGAATTTGTGTTGATGGAAATGCTCATCAAGGTGTATGTCTGAGATGACAATAGTTTTCACGTGTGTATTGTATCTAAATTTAAAATTTTGTGTCGAGTTAAGCTAATACGTCGCAATAACATCTGGTGTTGCATACCCATATGCCCAGCATACGCGGACAGGATCTGCAAGTTCAGGATGTGCTAGTACAACTTGGCTACAGTTTTCGGGCACATGGGAAAGTAGTTTGTAACTTTTTCCATTATCTGATCGGTAAATGTATTGCTGACTAGCATCTGTGTGGTTGCGTGGGTCTCGAGGCAATAATTCTAAATAGTCAGGTACAAGTCCTGGAATCCAAACTGGAGTGCTATCTCCCCAGTTTGAGTAGAGTCCGTCCCACACGCCAGTTCCACCGCCACTAACAGGGTACGAACCGTGATCAAGGTAATAGCGTTTTAAGGCGTTGTTAATTTCTTTTAAATCCGAGATGCGTTTTGCAGTTCGCGCATTTACGAGTGAACCTTGAAATGATGCAATGCCAATTCCGGCCAAAAGACCAATAATAACGATCACCACCAGAAGTTCAATAAGGGTGAATCCACGTGACGTGCGATTAAACATACTTCATATTAGGGCGATTCTTAGATGCATGTCAATGGAGGTTTGTAAGCTATTGGTTCACCACTAGTACAATAACCTTTTATTTGCGAAAGCCTTACCAGAGGCAGTCTTTAGGTATCCTTCAAAAGCTAGTGCGGTTTCTTTGTTTGTAAATGCAGCGTAGAATGTGATTTTCCATGGTCTAAAATTTTTGGTTGAGGTTACTTTTCCAGCATTGTGGTATTCAATTCTCTCTTTCAGGTTTGTGGTGAACCCGTAATATTTTTTGGCTTTGTCATCTTCGCTTGATAGAATATATGTGTAATACATAGTAATGTGCCCTTCTTCACTAAAGTTTCGAAGGGCATTCTTCTTTTCTTTTAAATATTGGGTTTGTCTTCCACCAATCTTTTGCACTTAATGAACCTTGGTCATGGCTGCGCCATTCGTAGCTCGAAGAGCGAAGAATGGTGCCGCGGGCGAGACTTGAACTCGCACGTCCTAAACGGACACTAGGCCCTCAACCTAGCCTGTCTGCCAATTCCAGCACCGCGGCGTAATACGAGTACGTATTCATAAGTTTAAATATGGAATTTAAACTCAATTGCTCCCTTGCCTGTCCTGGGAAACTATCTGTGCGTGGACGTACGTATTGTAACATGTAGAGTGAGGGTTTTTGAATAACAATACTGGATTCGTTGGACATCTTTTTCGTATGCCGATAGATGTGCTTCTGTATTTTGTTTTGGAGTTTCTATGACATTTGCATCTGGCTATTTCGGTTTTTTGGTGCCCGTTTTGAGTTTGTTTTGAGTTTCGCGCAGGGCTATTTTTGGTAGCGCATCTTTATTGTCGGTTAGATACTTTTTGACCCTCGTGCGGTGATGTGCAATCAGACTTCGTAATATCCACGACACAGCTTTGGTAATTAATATATCGTTCTCATGTTTTAAACGATCTACATTGACAAACGCAACGTCGGCACATCGGTGATCTGGGGAATTTTGTACAACTTTATTGAGCAACACAATACTGGCTCTTCGTTTTGAAATATCATTAGATTTTGAAAATTGGGTGAGTAACTTTTTCCACGCGTTCCAATTATGTAACATGTCCTCTGCACTAAATGCAGCCTGACACGTGGTATCAATTTCGCACCAGCCAGTTAGCTGTCCAATCCATGAATTAAGAATCTGTGGATCTAATGCATGTCGATGATCATTGTCGTATTGCAGTAAAAATCCTGGCATTGTGCGTTCGGTAAATGTTTTTCCGTTGTAGAGTGATGTAAGAAGTGTTTCAAATTCTTTTTGAGTCAGGTCTGGGTGTGTTTTCAAAAACTCACGTGCAATGTTTCGCTGAGACGGGACGTTTATGTTGTAGTATGGCCGAGGACTCCCAACGTATGACAAAGCTTCTTTTGAATATTCCGTTGCAACCTGATCGATCATAGAAAGTATTTGTTGGTGAAACGTGTTCATGTACGTATGTTACCGCGCCTAATTGTTTTTTTCATTGTAGTGTAAAATTGTGTTACGTGGAAAGACAGATTCGAACGCTTTTAGTAATTATTGTTGTTGCTGTAACAATTGTGTTGTTTCCTAATGATTGGGAACAGATATTGTTTGAATCTTGCCCCCCTACCAACGGCGTGACGGTGACTGATGTTGTTGATGGCGATACGATTAAACTTTCAGACGGAACAACCATCCGATACATAGGGATTGATACTCCTGAGACTAAACATCCCCACAAAGGTGTCGAGTGTTTTGGGCTACAGGCATCAAAGAAAAATAGCGAGCTTGTACTGGGTAAAACAGTCAAATTAACGTACGACGTTTCTAAAACTGATAGATATGGTCGAGTGTTAGCTTACGTGTGGGTTGAAGGAAAGATGGTAAACGAGACGTTAGTAAAAGAAGGTTATGCATTTGCAACGGCATTTCCGCCGGATGTTTTGTACCAAGATACGTTTGAAATGCTTGAGGCGGAGGCGAAATTTGAAAACCGAGGATTGTGGAATGAGTGCGAATAAGTTTTTCTGCGATACAATAGTTCTACTACCCAATAGCGCACGTTAACTTATGAATAAGGAGGCGAATAATTGCTGTTGTTGATACGGTGTATATCTCAGTTGAGAAGATGACTTGTCATACCATACTGAAAACCCGATTACATCCCAGAGCGTTTTTTAAGATGGTTTGGGATTTACCGGACGAGGACTATAGAAGGATTTTTGGATTTGTTCCTTTACAAAAGTGTATGTGTGGCAATGAGATCACCCTACAGGTCCCCTTTGCTTCTAGAGGAGGACTATAACATGCGAAGGATTTGAAGAGGCTGTCAATCGTTTTACTGACGCCATATATAAACGAAGGAGATGAAAATGTTACCACCCGAGTGGGAACAACTTTGGGAATGTACAAGGTCTGGAAATGAAGTAACAGATGAAGTTACTTTTCATGCTCTGGAATGGTTGTATGACAATCGTACAAAGAAAGGAACGTGGTTTCACAATCCATTCCGTGTCGAAAAGAAAAATAAGCAAGGTCAGTTTCGTCTTATCTCATGGGCGGGTCCGCAGCTGAGCATTGTTCATCTGGCAATTTCACGATGGCTCAAACATGAGTATGTGCGAAAAAGTATGGATGCATCAACGCCAGGTGCTGGTGGAGTTATGGTTGCACTGCGCGCACACGGCGATAATAAGTTTGTAACGCTCGTTGATGTTGCCAATGCATTCTCATCTGTAAGTGAACGTAGTCTTAGTGCAGCTTTAAGATGCCTCATGGATGATGTTACCGAAGAATTTCTCGATGTACTTCTTGAACTCACCACAGTTGATGGGCACGTATGGCAAGGATGGTCGGTTTCGTCAGATTTGTTTAATCTGGTCATGCTTAATCTTGATCCAGTGGTTTTTGATCAGTTGCCCTTCCTTGGCGTTGAAATATATACGCGCTACGTAGATAACTTGATATTTTCATCAAGCAAACCGTATTCGCCTATCACGTTGGAACGATTTTTACGGCATGTGTTTAAACAATGTGGTTTTTTGTTGGGACCTTTTCAACACAGCGATCAGGGTCGATATAGTTATCTTGGGGTCATGGTTGAAGAAGGAAATTATAGACCTCAAGATGTGAAACGGTATGTGGTTGAAATTGAAAAAGCTTTACAACACCCCTGCCCGCATCTGTATTACTGGACAATTCTAGGATATTTCTCCTGGACTCTTAGTGTCAGTCGAGACAATATCCCAAAAGAGTTATTTGAGGTGTTCGAGAGGTATTTCAAACTGGTAGGAATGATTCCACCCGCCTTGCAACGATTGATGATAATGCGGTATCAGATGTCGTTTGCAGATTTGCAAAACTAACGTATTAAAAAGGCCTGTGGCATGTGCCCGGGCCTTTATTTTTGTAAGTGTCATTTAGGTGTTTTGTTGTTACGCTACCGTACAATAAAAGTCGTGTCGCATATAATTTCCGTTGACCATCTTGTTAAGCGATATCACAAAGCTGATCGAAATGCCGTTGACGATGTTTCGTTTTTTGTTGAAGAGGGTGAGTTTTTTGCATTGCTTGGGCCAAATGGTGCGGGTAAAACTACGGCAATTTCAATTCTTACTACTACCCTATCAAAAACATCGGGGGATGTTTCTATCGTTGGCTTGGATTTAGATAAAGATACAGCACGTATTCGTCAGCAGTTAGGAATCATATTTCAAAATCCGAGTGTGGATGATAATTTGACCGCAGAAGAAAAATGTGCGGTTTCATGCGTTTTTGTATAACTTATATCCTTTTCGACCAACATACGCGATGATGCCTGACGAGTACAAAAAACGAATCAGTGAACTGTCCGAAATTCTTGGGATCGGTGATGAATTGTTCAATCCTATTAAAACTTTTTCGGGCGGTATGAAACGAAAACTCGAAATCGTCCGAAGTCTTATGCATAAACCGAAGGTCTTGTTTTTAGATGAACCCACATCAGGTCTTGATCCGATTTCGCGCGCTAATTTATGGAGTTACCTAAAACAAGTTCGGGAAAATGAGCACACCACCATTTTTCTTACCACGCATTATCTTGAGGAAGCCGAAGAGGCTGATCGTCTTTGTATCATAAATCAGGGACGAGTTATTGCGCTTGGTTCGCCAAAAGAGATCAAGGGAGAACTTTCCAAAAGCAGTGTTGTGTTTTCATCTAATCACTTAGATGCATTACAAAATGAGTTACTGCAAAAACAGATCTCATTTAATACAGTAGGTCAAGATCTTATCGCCAACATTGAACACGACAACATTGCACACGTCATACAATCTATTGCAACTCCTCTGACAAAACTTGAAATGCATAACGCAACGCTTGATGACGCATACCTACGTATTATCGGTGATTCGTTAGAAAAGCAAGAACAGACAACATGAACCAATTCAATGCAATCTTCGCCATAGCATTTAGAGATTTTACAAAACTGCTTAGGGATAAACCGCGACTCCTGGTGAGTTTTGTGTTTCCTGTTTTATTTATCGGTGCACTTGGGGGAAGTTTGCAGTCTGGTTTTGGCGATGCAATCGGTTACGATCTAATTACATTTATTTTTACAGGTGTGTTAGCACAAAACCTTTTCCAATCAACAGCATCAGGTGTTATCTCACTTATTGAAGATAGGGAAAATGATTTTAGTCAAGAAATTTTTGTATCACCGATTTCGCGATACTCAATTATTATTGGCAAGATTTTAGGCGAGACGTTAGTTTCAATGGTGCTTGGACTGGGGATTATTGTCTTTGGTTTTATAGTAGGAGTTCCGCTCACATTCGCAATTCTTCTTAAACTTATTCCCGTTGCGCTTATTGCATGCTTTTTTGGCGGCGCATTTGGGGTAATTGTACTTTCAAATCTTTCATCGCAACGAACAGCAAATCAGATTTTTCCGCTCATTATATTTCCACAATTTATTTTAGCCGGTGTGTTTAACCCGATTAAAGATTTACCAGTGTTTTTAGATGTGTTGTCGCGTATTTCGCCTATGCGGTATGCGGTTGATTTGATGCGAGGGGTTTATTACGCCGGGACTCCAGAATATGACTTGGTAGTGTTATCGCCCGTGTTATACAACCTGACGGTGATTGCAGTCGTATTTGTACTATTTTTATTAATTGGAACAACGCTTTTTGTCAAAAACGAGCGAAATAGGTAATGTTCGGATAGGTCCTGCGTACAACTCTATGGGCTTGATATTTTGGGTTTTTCCGTTATAATTGCAACAAGAACTTTAACTCTTTATTTCATAATGATTGGGAGGTTACCTGAAGAAATATGTATGGATCATTCCGTTTGTAATTTTCATCATGTGTGTGGTACTCCCCTCTTTTCTTAATGTGACGGGGATTTATGAGGTAGATATCTTAGTAGAACTTATTATGGGAGTCTACGTAATTTTGGTCGGTATGATGGTCATAGGTGGAACGGCAAACTATTGTTCTGGTTTTAGCTTTTTTGTTTATAAGACAACCGATGATTCGAGATATTCTAAAGACTTGGGTATGATGACAAAGTTGTTTGCCGGTGGGTTTGTTGTTTTTATCTTTGCGGCTTGTTTTGTGGGTCAGCCTGGAAATCCAACACCCCTTGAGGCCCTGAGCAGGTTGTATTGTGGAACGTATACATTATTTCTGCTTTTGTTTACGTATCATTTCGAGTCAAAGCATTCGATGGATCGTAAAAACAAGGAAACCCAACGAAGAGTGCGCGAGTTAGAAGAAGCACTCAATTCAAGAGGAACAAGGAGTTAGGAGATGACCAAAGTAAGAAGACCTCTAGCATCAAAAGTGGTTGCGCTTCAAACAACCTGCGATGCGTGTGGAACGATATATGCTGCTAGTCAAGTTAAGTGTCCAAACTGTGGAGAACCTCATTCAGCCAAAGTGCCCATGTCACTTTCCGGTGCACGTGAAGTTACTGATCTTGTTGAGCTCAGTCGCGCATATGCAGGGGCAGATTTAGTCTGTGGATCGTGTGGAGTTCGCAATCATGCAGGAAGTACAACCTGTAAGCAATGTGGCTCACCGCTTGACGACGCGGAACAGTTTCATGGCGGGATTACTGATGAGCCGCCGACTAAACCGGTGCATCGCTCGAATCAGTCGAGACCTTCAAGCACCGGCGAGCAAATTCAGCCAACCTTTGATATCCGTAGTGGTGCATCACGTTCTGGCGGAGTAAGTGGTGGGTCTAGTTACCAGTCACCTACCAGATTGCCATTACCAATCCAGCGTTATTCGGCATATGGTACGTCCCACATCTCGGATACGTATATTCCCTGGCAAGCAATAGGGATCGTCGCAACTTTTGTTTTGCTCATGACATTTTTACTGTGGCCCCATCAAGAGACGGTGACGGTTACGGGATTTACTCGCGAGAGATCAGTAACTGTCCAGGCATACCAATGGGTACCCGAAGAAGATTGGGAAGACAATGTGCCGTCGGGAGCAATCACTATTTCGTCACGGCGAGCCCAGCGATCAACAGAACAGGTAGAGGTCGGTCAGGAATGGGTTGATCCGCCGCCAATCAATTGTAAACCAGCTGGAGAGGAGATCAACAATCTCTATAATGGGTTTGCTAAGATCACGCCATACGAGGAGTGTGACGATCCGCCTGGGTATTATGAACCGGTGTATGAAGATCAACCTGTATACGATACCAAGGTGAGTTACAAGATTCAGAAGTGGGTAACAGTCCAGCGTGGAACTGATCGAATTGAAGGAAAAACTTCAAGTTGGCATTCGTATGGCGCGAGTGGCCAGAAGGTTGATATCGGTGCGATTCGCTACATCGTCGTTTTGCAAATGAAAGAAGATGCATCGGTGCGTGACAAAGTTGTGTCTGAACAAGATTGGAATCTTTTCCATGAGAACATGACACTTGTTGCGCGTATGAATCGGATTGGGGGAATGTATTCCCTCACGCTCGTTGAATAAGTAAAGCCCTGGGGTTGAGAGAATTCTCTCTTCCTCAGGGCTTTTTGTTTATCCAAAAACTACATGTTAAAAATTGGGATTATGATTCCAATAACAATTGCGATATTAAGTGCTACAAGTGCAACGAGGTAGTTTTTATACTCCTTGTTGTGTTTCTTTAAGTTAAATATTTGCATCCCGGCGAGAGTGCCGATCCAGCCGCAAAACACTGCGGGGACAAGGAGCCAACCATCTGAAATTCTTTGCAAGTTGTGTTTTTTAAGATACGAATCCCATGCAATTGCCATAAACCCAAATGTGTTTGCCAATAATACAACTCCTGCAATTACGATCGTCAAAGTGCTGACATGCATATCCATTCTCCTGATTCAGTTAAAGGGCAGAAAATAACAATCAGTTTGATACTTACCTGGATATTATATCCCATAACGTAAAACTCGATGTGTTGGTTGCTCACAAACGTGATCGATGCGTATAATGAAACCGTGTCTAAAACTGCCGTTATAACAGGTGCCTCGAGCGGAATCGGAAATGCAATTGCACACCAGCTTGCGAGCGAAGGCTACAATCTTTCACTTAATTATTTTGGCAAAGCGGAAAAAGTCGAAGAGATTGTTTCGCAGTTTGAAAAGTATGGCAACGAAGTTATTGTTATTCATTCTGATATTTCAACATCCCAAGGGCGCGATGCCTTTATTAATCATACGGTTGACCATTTTTCAAGTATCGACGTTCTTGTTAATAACGCAGGCATATATATGCGAACGTCTTTTTCCGATCTTTCCGTTGAGGCATATGAAAAAACATTGGGTGTGAATCTTACAGGTGCGCTTTTTTTAACCCAAGGATTTTTGTCTTCCTTCAACGAAAACTCATCAATAGTTTTCATGTCGTCAATAAATGCATTCGTAGGCTCAGATCATGGCATTGATTACAACATTTCAAAAGCAGGAATCATAGCAATTGCGCGGTCACTTGCTATTGAGCTTGCACCAAAAGTTAGAGTAAATGCCATTGCGCCGGGAAGTATTGATACGCTACTTATTTCATCGGATACGCGCACGCGTCGTGATGAGCGAGTTGACGAGCAGTTAATCAAACGTCTGGGTACTCCGCAAGATGTTGCAAATATGGTCTCGTATTTGGTTTCTAATAAAGCTAGTTTTGTTACTGGTCAAACATTTCATGTAAACGGCGGAAAATATTTTTCGTAAATGCTGTTATGAAACATCAAACAAAATCTCAATTAGTACTCACCTATCTTATCCTCCATGTGTTAGTAAGCGTTGGCGTGTTTTGTGTTTTGCACTTTTATCTACTTAAACAATATATACTTATAGAAATACTTATCTCGGTAAATTTTAGTTCTCTCCTTATGTTCGGATATGACAAAATGGTTGCTGGATATGAACGATCAGTAAGATTACCCGAAAACTTCTTTTTTTTGATCGCGACTTTTGGTGGTTCACTCGGGATTTTGTTTGGTTCTAATCTTTTTAAACATAAACGTCAGAAGATGAGTTTTATGGTGTGGATTTTTGGGATTATTCTCTTGCAGATCGTTGTAATCTACGCGGTGTATTATTTTGATCTTCTAGGACCTTTGCTTTCCTCGTAGGAAAACAGTGCGCGTGCAATCTTATCTAGGTTGTTTCGATTTGCAATATTTTTGAATACCGTTACGATGAATATACGATGTGTGGGATATTTGCAGCCTATCTGAACAAACCTGAGGCAGGATACAAAACGTTTGAAGGTTTGAAAAAGCTTGAATATCGTGGATACGATTCCTGGGGTGTGGCTTTGTTGCAGGATGACCAAACCATTTCTGTCTCAAAGGAGATTGGAACGATTGGAGATAGTACGCTTGATTTGGTTGGTTCAGTTGCAATTGGCCATACGCGTTGGGCAACGCATGGTGGTGTGACCAAGCAGAATGCTCATCCTCATCTGTCGTGTGACAAAAAGTTTGCGGTTATTCACAATGGGATTATTGATAATTATCTCGAACTAAAAAGTGAACTTTTGGCGCGTGGTCATGTGTTTGAATCTGGGACTGACACCGAAGTTTTTGCACATCTTTTGGAAGAAAAGACTTTTTGGGATTCGTTCGCAGTGCTTGATGGATATAATGCTATCGTTGCGCTTGATGCACAAAACGGCACTATCTATGCTGCAAAGACAGGCTCGCCCTTGGTTGTTGGGATTGGAAAAGATAATACCTATTATCTTGCATCAGATCCAGCCGCATTAACGGAATATACCTGTACGGTTTGTTTTGTGGAGGATATGCAAGGTGTTCAAATCAGCGACAATGGATTTACTCTTTTTGATCTTTCTACGCATACGCCCGTTGCCTATTCGCTCTCAACACTTGAGGTTTCAGATGTGCAAACTACTCGTAATGGTTACGAACACTTTTTGGATAAAGAAATTAACGAGCAACCCGAGGTTATTCGTCTGATTGCCGAAACATCATCCGACCAAATTCAGCAGCTGACTCGCGCTATTAGCCGTTCCTACGGAACGTATTTCGTTGCATGTGGAACAGCTTACAATGCTGCCCTTGCCGGTGCATATCTTTTTTCTAAAATAGCTAAGAGACATATAAATATTACTCAGGCAAGTGAGTTTTCGTATCTTTCTGGTTTTATTCGCAAAGAAAGTTTAGTGGTTGCGTTAACTCAAAGCGGTGAGACGATCGATGTTATTGAAGCCCTTAAGGCAGCACACAATAAAGGCGCGACCATCGCAAGTTTAGTTAATGTTCAAGGTTCAACTGTTGATCGACTTTCTGCCGTTTGTGTTCATTTGTTGGCAGGTCCTGAAAAGGCCGTACTGGCAACCAAAAGTTATATCGCCAAACTTACGGTTTTGCTTTTGACTGCATACGCGTTATCCGAGAACATAACGCAAGGTCAAGAATTATTGCATACTGTGTCATCCGAAGTTACGCGCTTACTTTCAATTGAGATGCGTAACCAGTTGCAAAAAATAGCCCAAAAAATTGCACAATCCCCCAGTATCTTTTTGATCGGTCGCGGTTCGTCCTATGCCGATGCAATAGAAGGTGCACTTAAAATAAAAGAAGTGAGTTACATCCATGCTGAAGGTTTTGCTGGAGGTGAATTAAAACATGGCTCAATTGCACTTATTGAAGAAAAGACCCCCGTTATTGTGTTTGCGCCACCAGACGAAACATACCGAGCGATTATTTCAAACGCAATGGAGGTTAAAGCACGTGGCGCGTATGTTATTGGTGTATCCAATAAGCCGCTTGAGGTCTTTGATGAATACATTCATGTTGCTGATGTGGGAGTTGCAAGCCCTATTGCAAACATTATTCCGATACAACAGCTCGCCTACTTTTTGGCATTGGAACGTGGATGCGATCCAGATAAACCTCGGAATCTTGCTAAAAGTGTAACGGTACGGTGAAGTCAGTTATCCCAAAGCAACTATTGAATTAGTCTTTACAAGTAATGGGCAAAGCTGTGATAATAACCACACATGGATGAAAGTCCCCTGCAACATATTGGAGCGTCGGTTTCGCAGTCGTGGGTTAGAATTCCGATAAAAGCGATCGCAGTTTACATGGTACTTTACTTTGAATTTTCTGTTGAGATAACCGTGTTGTTTTTCGCCACTATTGTCGGTTCAGAGTTGCTTGAGTTTTTAGTTCATCGGTATGTTACACGCAATCCGTTACGTAGAGATCTTATGGCACACGTTTTGGGCTTTTCAAACGTAGTGTTTGCGTTATTTCTGCTTTTTATAACCAACTTAATTACTACAGAAGTTTCTTTGTTGTTGTTTCCCATTATTATTTCCGTTTCGATAACGAGTGGGTTGGTAGGAGGCATATTTGCAGGATTAACCAGCGCATTTTTTTATCTGGTAAGTACACAACCCGAATTGGATGCGTTTGATCCTATGTTTCGGGCATTAATGTTTGTTGCGGTAGGGATAATCTCTGGAGTTGTTTCGGAATCGAATTTACAGAACCAAATAAGTAATATAAAACTTAAAGATCATCTTGGCATGCGTGGAACCACAACAGACCTCAAAGAGGATTTTTTAAGTATTGCATCACATTATCTACGCTCGCCCCTTACTGCACTTAAGGGTTATTTTGAACAATTTGAACAAACCAAACAAACACCGGAGCAAACACACATACTTACTGGACTGCAGGCAAATATTGAACGTATAGATGTGGTTAACGAAACCATTTTTAAAGTCATAGATTTTGAAGCCCATAATGCATCGTTATCTCTTTCAAATACAAAAGTAATCGAGCTTGTGCAAGAACTGGTCGAGACATTTTCTATACGTGCTGCAAAACGTGGTGTTATTTTATCTTTTACACCAGGCAAAGATGCCGATGCCGTTTTACGAATTGACGCTGCCAAAATTCGTACAGCGCTGGCTAATCTGATTGATAACGCAATAACGTACTCCAAAGCAAATGCAACAGTTGAGATTACGTATTTGTCTCACAAACAGCAGGCGATTTTTTCTATCACAGATTACGGTAAGGGAATACAGTCCGATCAGATTTCTCTACTATTCGAACCGTTTTTAAAACTGGATGTGTTAAATATGACAAGTCAAGGAATGGGACTTGGACTGTTTTTTACAAAAAGAATTATTGAACTTCATGATGGAACGATTGATGTTCGTAGTGTTCTAGGCGAAAAAACCACATTTACCATTACGCTACCAAAAGAAACAACGCAAACATTTTTGGAGGAGATTGGATAATATGCTTGATATTCGCATTAATCCCCATTTTCAGGATCTAACCATGTTGTGGATCCAAAATCTTGAGTATTTTATTGTTTCAATTATTCTGTTTTATTCTTATCTTAAAAACAAAAATAACGTGGCTTTGTTTTTTGGGGCAGCAGCATTGGTGAGTACGGTCGGATACGCTATTGCAGGCATTTCGTATCAATACTTTCCAGACAATTTTATTGTTCAAGCGTTTGCCTCAAATATTATTGCGAATATATTATTCTATGCAGGGTTTGTTTTTCTGCTTTTAGGGCTTTTGATAATTCGTTTGCCCCAGATATCACTGTATATTGGGATACCAGTTTTTTTGTACGGCATATTAGCAATCACACCATACGTTGTAAATTTTGTGCCTTTTACGGTTATGGAAAATGGTGTGATTGATTTTCATCATACGTTTATTGACGATTTTAGCCAGTTTATGTTTGGAGTGATCTTGGTATTTGGGTTTAGTGGCGTGTTTTTTAAAACGTATACCAGTCTTTCTGATAAACTGCCTGCAATATTTTTTGGATTAGGTTTTGTGAGCGTGATATTTCTTCCGGCAATTACAGCGTCAACATCGGGTGTTATTGCGTATTATCTTCATTACGGTGTGATATTTGGCGGATTTTGCCATATTGTAGGACTTTTACTTTCCGCGGCCCATAAACCACGGGTACTTTCTGAACAAAAGGCACTTTAGTTTGGATCCTTTCGCAAGTCTTATGATCTACCGTATAATTTCTCTATGAAAACAATCCGCGTGAATGATGTCTACCAAAAAAATTACCTATACCAAAGAACAGCACAACCAGGACAAAATTTTGACCCACTGTTTAAACCAGAGCTTACTCCTAAGCAAATGCTTGAACTTGGTGTTTTTGGTGGAAAATATTTTGGTGACACACCCAAAGAATTTCCTGCAGACTGGTTTGAAAAAGCAAAACTGTCCGACCATGGAAAAGATCCAAAGCTAAATTATTTTGGAGTCAATGCAAGTATGCCATTGTCGCACTGGCAAAAGAAGGGGTGGATTTATGCTGACGATCCACGTGGATGGTTTCAGTGGTATGCACGTTACTACATGGGACGGCGAATTGTTGATGAAGACTATAGACAAATTAAACGCTGGCTTGTTATGAAACGTCATATCGTCCAAATAAACAACGTCAGTCTCTTTTGCATTGGGCTTACGATAGCAGGAAAATATAGGAGTATTAGAATGGCTTTACTGTTACGGACGTAATGTTCCCGAAAATACCTGCCATGTTAAAAAGTGAGTTTATCTAACCTTATACGCGGATTATTTATATATTGTAGGATCAACCGGGGTGAAATCAAATTCTATAAGTGATCCTTGCGTTTCAGTAATATACGTCACATCTTCAAGCAAAGGAAACTTTGTTCCCAAGATATTATTGAGAATAATGCGGTACGTATTTATGGGCGTCATATCTTGAGAAAACAAACTGTAATCTTGATCTGGTAAATAAACGGCATATTGAATCTCTGTACGTCTAATAATTATGTCGTCGGGCATATCTAAAAATGTATAATCATCGCGAGGCATCTCTGCTCGAGAGATATTTGGCCCTTCGTCGGACTGAATAATGATGATCGCATTGCCATTGGTGTCATCCATAATCTGCATAACAATCGATTCGACTCTCATATTGGCGCATTCTAATGAACCGAGATATAACGGTTTCATATCAGAAACAATTGTTCCCGGCGGAAGTTTTTTACAATCAGCACCCACTACATAGGGACCATGTGGAATAAGCAGATGGGTAAAAATGTATTTAGGACTTTTTTTCGTTGCAACAAGCTCTTCGAGTTTATCGAACCCAAACCAAATCGCTTCCAAGTGTTGGTTTGCTTCGCTTAAAATATAATCAAAAAGAGCGACTATCCGAGGGCTTTTAGCCCTCGGCAGTAAAGCTAG
>CAYZXG010000015.1:0-14750 GCA_964482365.1 uncultured Candidatus Saccharibacteria bacterium
TTCTCGCACTTATTATTGTCCTACTGCGATAATTTGAGTTTTGAAATGAGCTTCATGTTTCGAAATACAAATCATGTAATCGACGCAATTGCTCGTATGCTCAAAACAACAGATCAAAGTCAGGTCCCACCCAACGAAAAACTGTGGCAACGGACCGTTGCAGGGGCAATCCAAACTCACCATCTGAGCCAAAGTTGTGACCATTATAAGATTGCAACTAAACTTGCCCTCGCATATCCCGGACCTGGAGTACTTAACTGGTATGCCATTCTTATGCTTACCACAGGTGGTCTTTGCGACAACTTTTATGACCCAACTGCTGTTGCCACATTGAGTAGAGCATTTAATGCGTGGGAGGTTCGTAAAAGACAACTGCAGGCACTAGAGTGGTATGGCCTGCGTGTTAATCTCAGCAGAGGCATTCCAGAGCGTCTCATACCCGAAATCAGCGATCCTCTTAAAAATGCCGTCTTCGCTGTTGATGTATCGATGGCTAGTGAAAAATCGTACCCTGGCATTTCTATTATTGCTCAAAACGTATATCGCGAATTTGGCGGTGCCTTACGATTCCCCAAGGAAAACGTGGCATATATGTTAAGCTTCTATCCGGAAACGAAGGTGCCGGCATTTCGATGGTATCAATTGATCCAATGCCTCAATCTCGCACGAAAAATGCCGTTTAAACCGCAGGCGTTCTTTGACCGAGATGGTGGGCATCACTTTGAAACGGTTTTGGACGTAGTTCGCGCCATAAACCTGATTGGCCAGATGGTAGATGTTCCAGACGAGCTACTCCTAAGCGAGGAAGTTTTCGTCGCCTAATCTTCACCGTGAACACAAATCACCACAAAGCCCTGATACTTTTAAACAGAGTATCGGGGCCCTTTTTTATTTACCGATAATTATTGTATGAGAAATACGCATCTGCCGCCGTGCGAAAGCAAATTAAACATTCGATGTTTAGTTTGGCGCTCCATCAACCAAAACCATACTTTTCCTAACAAGATTTTCTCTACCCAAACATATGTCTACTTATTCAAAACCAAAACCCGGTATAATATGAGCTTATGGCAAAATTTGACCTTCACTCAGAGTATTCACCAACCGGGGATCAACCTCAAGCAATCGATTATCTAACAAACGGCGTACGGCAAGGCATGGAACACCAAACTCTTTTGGGCGTTACCGGCTCGGGTAAAACATTTACCGTTGCAAACGTTATTGCTAATGTACAAAAACCAACGTTGGTCATCTCTCACAACAAAACACTGGCCGCTCAACTCTATCAAGAATATAAAGAATTTTTTCCCAATAATGCCGTTGAATATTTTGTCAGTTACTACGATTATTACCAACCCGAAGCCTATATTCCGTCAACCGATACGTATATTGAAAAAGACGCCGACATTAACGAAGATATCGACAAAATGCGTCTTTCTACCACCAATTCTCTTCTTACTCGCAAAGACGTTATTGTTGTCGCTAGTGTAAGTGCGATTTATAACCTTGGATCTCCGGTGGAGTATCTTAAAGCTAACATCCGGCTCAAAGAAGGCATGCCCATTCGTCAACATGATGTGCTTTTGCGATTGTTACCTCTGTATTACGTGCGGTCTGACTACGAATTTAAACGCGGAACGTTTAGGGTAAGTGGTGAACATATCGATGTGTTTCCTGCGTATCTTGATTTTGCCGTTCGCATAAGCATTGTAAACGACATATTACAGTCAATAACCTTTATTGATCCACTAACTGGTCGAGCAATTTCTCAAGATAGTTTTGCAAAAAAACGCAAAGGAAGCTTTTACAAAGAATACACGCAAGACGAAATGGATCGAATTACGCAGATGAAAGCATACGGCGAATTTACGCTATATCCGGCTAAACATTATGTTACCCCCCAAGAAACTCGAAAAGATGCCATTGCGCAAATCAAAACGGATCTTTTTATTCAACTCAAAAAACTCAAAGAAGAAGGTAAACAAATTGAAGCATATCGTTTGCAGCAAAAAACAGAATACGACATAGAGATGATGAACGAAGTCGGGTATTGCAAAGGAATCGAAAACTATTCGCGATATTTTGACGGGCGAGAACCTGGTAGTCCACCGTATTCACTTTTGGAATTTTTCCCCAAAGATTATCTCACCGTTATCGATGAATCGCACATTACCGTTTCACAGATACGCGGAATGTACAACGGCGACAAAGCACGCAAACAAACGCTTATCGACTACGGATTTCGTCTTCCAAGCGCGCTTGATAACCGACCTCTCCAGCTTGAAGAATTTTTGGAGCGAACACCACAAATCGTTTACACAAGTGCAACCCCAACTGAATGGGAGATTACGCACACGCTGCGATCTTTTAAGCATGCCCGAGAAATTGCCGATACAAAAGGCAGTTTGTTTGATTATCCAACCAAAGGGATTGTTGAACTGCTTATTAGGCCAACAGGTCTTATTGATCCACAAATATTTGTACGCGGCACAAAAGGACAGATTGAAAACTTACTTTTCGAAATTCGGCTCAGATCAAAAAATAAGGAGCGTGTTTTAGTAACTACACTTACCAAACGTATGGCCGAAGATTTGGCGGAATATTTGCGCGAACAAGATATAAACGTTCATTATCTTCACTCTGATATTGATACGCTTGAACGAACCGAGATTTTAAACGATTTACGACGGGGGGTTTATGAAGTTGTGGTTGGGATTAATCTTTTGCGCGAAGGGCTCGATCTACCAGAAGTCTCATTAGTTGCAATCTTGGACGCAGACAAGGAAGGATTTTTACGATCGGAAAGTGCACTTATTCAAACCATGGGGCGGGCGGCAAGGCATCTTAACGGAACAGTGATCATGTACGCTGATACGATAACAGGGAGCATGCAGCGCGCAATTGACGAGGTCGATCGAAGACGAGCCATTCAAAAGGAGTACAACGAAAAACACGGTATTGATCCGACTTCAATCAATAAACCAATTCGAGACAAACTTATTGAGCGTGATACTTCGGCCAAAGCGCGTGATTTTTCAAAACAAAAAGTTGATATTGACGTTTCGAGTGATGTTGACAGCTCAGCTGCAATTACGCAACTTACCAAACAGATGAAAGAAGCGGCAAAAAATATGGAATTTGAGCGTGCAGCCATGCTTCGTGATAGAATCGACGAAATCAATCGCACGTTGTAATTCCATATTTTCAATATACGAGGAGGCATTGTGGCTAGTAGCCCGGGAAACCATAAACTTGCAGATTCGCAATCTATTGTTACTTTTGATATTCAGACTGGTGAAACTAGAGAGACTGTTTGTGTTGTTGTCACAAAATACAAAGAAGGCGAAAAACAATTCTTTACCCCGATAAAAATTGAAAAGATAATTTGGGGGATTCACGCATCTTTTAGTGTACCCAAGATCCCCGAGGAATCTTGCCATGCAATGACATGGGATCAGCTCGTAACGCTGATCGCTGATCTTATCAAAGCGTATGATGCAAAAAGGTTGACAGTACCTGCAAAAAACGAGCCGTATACGAAACCCGCCCCGAAGTATCTACCGGCGTAACAAGAAAATAAAAAGGGACGACGCAAATTCTGCGCCGCCCCTTTTTTTGATAACTGTTAACGAGAATACCTTTCACCCGACTGGCTCGCATAACAATGACTACCATCCTGCTGTTCAACATCTGCTGCTATTGAAAATGCACCAAGTTGCCTTAAACAAGCAATTTGCGGAACAAAACACATTCTTTCATTTGCAGCACAATCAGTACTAAATAACTGATGTCCGTTTTCGACATGGCAAGCTTCATGGACTAATACGCAAGCCCACCATGCATCATCGGCATCGGGGGATTTCCATTCTGAATTAACTGAAAATATTCCGCTTACCACATCAACTCCAATTACTCTTGGATCTTCGGAAATTAGTCGCAGGTATGTAGTCGCATAAGCAAATCCTGACGGGTCTTTCTCCTTCAAGAGTTGCTGAAATCGGGTAAATTGACCCACAAACTCTTGTCCACCCGAGATTGGAATAAATGCACTAGAAACACTGTTGCTCGCTGGTTGGCTCCACGTATTCTGACTCTGAACTGGTTGGCTTTGAACTACAGCCACAGGGTTGGATTGATACGAACCACCAGTCCCAGCAACATATGCTTGCGGACACATATCTTTCCGCGTCCACACTTGGCTTACATCAGAAGGTGCATTAATTATTCGTGCACATTGAGAAGAACAATAATATCCGTTCGAATTTGGTCCAAGTTTAGCAAGGTCACAACTTTGACCCATAAGATCTGTTGCGGTTGCTTGGGCATAAACTGCACCAACCGGAGGCAAACCTGAACAACCAGACAGTACAATTCCCACGAGTAGTAGAAGCACATACATTCGCTTCATATCGGCCTCCTTTCCCTTTGTTTTTTCTCTTTGCGACATTGTTCACCCCCTGAACGTAAACTCTTGTTATTAATATGCAAAAAGACCCATAACGCGCACATTTTACCACAAACACTTATTTTTTGTTATCAAGCCGGCGATTTCTCACCGGCTCATGCACTGCTTAACGTTGTGGTTTCCGAGCATACTTATCCAGGGCAAGCTCACGAACCCAAACATCTTTAATCTCGGTTGTACCTTTTGGAGCTTTTACCGTCTCATGCCCGTCAGATAACATAGCGGGAGTTAGTTCTACATCTCCCGTGTCAGTTTTTACACAAACACAATTTACGACATGTGGGCTTCCAACGACTCTTACGAAAATATTTCCAGAGTGAAGTGTGACAATAAGATGTATGCCGTACTCTTTCGAGGTATATTCAACTTTCAATACTTTTGTGGTCACGGTCGTCACCCTCCTTAAGACAAATGTCTACTTGGTTGAATTAGCCCAAAACCGTATAATGATTGGGCTTCCTATGGAAAACATTACAATAAAAGGTGCAAAGGAACACAATCTCAAGAACGTAGATCTTACCATCCCTAAGAACAAATTGGTAGTTTTTACGGGACTTTCGGGTAGTGGCAAAAGCTCACTCGCGTTTGATACGATCTATGCGGAAGGACAACGCAGATACGTTGAATCACTTTCCGCTTACGCACGCCAATTCTTGGGGATGATGGAAAAGCCAGACGTAGATCAAATCGACGGATTATCACCCGCCATATCGATTGATCAAAAAACGGTATCGCATAACCCACGATCAACCGTGGGAACTACAACCGAAGTGTACGATTATCTGCGACTGTTATTTGCACGCGCAGGCCACCCCCATTGTCCAAACTGCAAACGAGAGATTAAAACACAATCTGCTCAACAAATCGTTGAAGCTATACTTTCGCTTTTCATGCCGTCAACCAAAGGCGGAACGGGAACGCGTGTTATGATTCTTGCCCCACTGGTAAAAGATCGAAAAGGTGAATACTCCGCACTGTTGGACGATCTTGTTCGCCGTGGATATTCAAAAGCACGCATTGACGGAATCGTTTTTGACCTTGACCTCGAAGACATTACGCTAATTAAAACAAATCGACACACCATTGAAACAATCGTTGACCGCGTGGTAATCACCAAAGACACTCCCTCAAAACGACTTTCCGATTCTGTTGAAAAAGCGCTCAAACTTTCGAATGGATCAATTATTGTCTGTAAGGTAACTGACAAAGGTTTTGATTTTCCCAACAAACCAGTTGACACTGAAGACCACCTTTTTTCCGAAGGGTTTGCCTGTCCAAACTGCAATATAAGCCTTCCCGATATTGAACCGCGCACATTTTCGTTTAACAATCCCCATGGAGCTTGTCCTACGTGTTCAGGACTTGGAACAAAGTATGAAGTTGATGCCGCGCATACCTATAATCCAGAACTTACTATTGATGAAGGCGGGCTTTTCCCCTGGGCGCGTGCTATTGATTTTGATTCGTACCCAAAACGATTTCTGCTCAATGTTGCAAAACAGTACCCATTTACGTTTAGTACAAAAATAAAAAATATTCCCGTTGAAGCGCTCGAAAAAATTCTTACTGATGGAATAATTCCTTACCTTACGCACAGATATAACGAAACGGACAGCGACGATGTGCGCAAAAAGATCGAGCAGTTTATGATCTCAAAAACCTGTCCAACCTGTAATGGTGCGCGACTAAGACCCGAAACGCTTGGTGTAACCGTACACGACAAGAATATTTCTGAGATAACGGCTCTGAGCATTGGCGATCTAAATCTATGGATGAGTGAGCTTTCGAGTTCACCAATACTTTCAGAAAACGAAAAAATTATTGCAAAACCGATCATTCGCGAACTTGAATCGCGCGTCAGGTTTTTAAACAACGTGGGTCTTGATTACTTAACGTTAAATCGCACGGCAGCAACGCTTTCGGGAGGGGAATCGCAACGCATTCGTCTTGCCTCACAGATTGGATCGGGATTATCCGGCGTGTTGTATGTATTGGACGAACCCTCGATAGGACTTCACCCGCGAGATCATCATCGGTTGCTTAACACACTCAAAGGACTTAGACAGTTGGGAAACACCGTTATTATTGTTGAGCACGATATGGACACCATGATGGAGGCAGATTGGATGGCGGATTTTGGACCTGGCGCAGGGGATAAAGGTGGACAGGTTATTGCAACCGGAACTCCTTCCCAAATTATGGCAAACCCCAATTCAGTCACCGGCGCATACATGACTGGCAAAAAAGTTGTTCATCCGCATACACACCAAAGATCTCAAAGAGAAGATAGAAAACTAATCCTTTCGGGTGCATCAGAAAACAATCTCAAAAACGTAACTGCAGAGTTTCCGCTTGAAAACTTTATTGTGGTAACTGGTGTTTCTGGCTCGGGAAAATCAACACTCATCGTCGATACGCTCTATAAACGGCTTGCTGTTGAAAAGAATAAAGCTAAACAAAATCCTGCCAACCACACATCGCTTGAAGGACTTGAGTTCGTTGACAAAGTTATTGAGATTAACCAGCAGCCAATCGGACGAACGCCACGGTCAAATCCTGCAACTTACACGGGCGTGTTTACCCCCATACGCGAGCTTTTTGCAAGTATGCCTGAAGCACAAGCACGTGGGTATAAGCCAGGACGATTTAGTTTTAACGTAAAAGGTGGTCGATGCGAAAACTGTGAAGGAGACGGGCAGATAAAAATCGAGATGCAGTTTTTGCCAGATGTTTACGTAACATGTGAGGTGTGTAATGGTTCGCGATTTAACCGAGAAAGTCTTGACATTAAATTTAAAGACAAAGACATCTCTGAAGTTCTGCATATGACCATTGAAGAAGCGTACGACTTTTTTAAGGCAATCCCCGCTATCAAAACAAAACTCAAAACGCTTCTTGATGTAGGACTAGGTTACATAACGCTTGGTCAGCCTGCACCAACACTTTCGGGTGGTGAAGCGCAACGCATTAAGCTTTCAAGTGAGTTGTCAAAAAGAAGTACGGGCAAGACTGTGTATATTTTGGACGAGCCCACAACCGGACTTCATTTTGCTGACATTGACAAATTACTCGAAGTATTACACGAACTTGTCGAACAAAAAAACACGGTTATTGTTATTGAACATAATTTGGACGTAATTAAAACCGCCGACTGGATCATTGATCTTGGACCCGAAGGAGGGGATCGAGGGGGACGGATTTTGGCAACCGGAACTCCTCAAGACATCATGAACGATGGAAATTCATACACCGGCGAATATTTAAAAAAATACTTGAAGGGCAATTAACCTTTCACCACGGCATTTCTAAGAACCAGGTCGTTAAAACCCTAAAATAAGTCCGAAACCCACAACCAGAATTTTTCCCACCAGGGTTTTTGCGCATAATTGTACGAATCAAGCCAATCCCATGAGCGAGTCATCTTAGCTGGCGCTGCATCTAAAACCTGCACATCAACTTGCCGTGACGTATCATTGTAAAGGCGATAAGAGCCGGCAGGAAGCGGTAAACTCGATGAAATGCCATGCGTAACAAACACAATATGAGCGCTATCAAATGCTGAAAAATAATCATCACCCGTTGTTGCGCCCCATGTGGGATCAATCGAAGTCCAACCCTGTTGTTCGTCATAATATTCGACCCACGAATGTAGTTCATCACTGACTGTTGGATGAAGCACACCGTTTGCTTTAGAAACATACGCATATCCGTTTAATTCACGCGCAGGAATTGAAAGCGCTCGCAAAGATGCAATCGTCATGTCGGTAAACTCCATGCACACTGCCTGATCTTTTTTCTCAAGGGCTAATACCGCGCCAAGACGTTTTGCATCCCCTTGTGCACGAGTACTCCCGTAGGTAAACTGCGATGTTACATAGTCATACGCATCTTTTGCGCTAGACATGGTTGCGGTGATGTCCAAAATTCTTGGGTCATTTGACTCCCAATAGGTATCAGCAATAGTGTAGGGAACAAGCGATTCGGAATTATCTACAAGACGCGGTGATTTTTTAAGTAAACGGACATACGCCTCATACGTAATTGATGTTGTTTCTCCCGCCTCTAGAACATATTCAGAAAGCCAGTTTTGGTCGCTATCGATAATCAGTTTAGATGGCATTGGCTCAAGACTTTTTACATACATCTCTTGATATCCTGTTATGTCGGGAATTAACGCAATGTGCTGTTTTACCTTTTGCTCACTTGGATTAGTAAGAACATACTGCGCAGAAACAACATACCACTGATCCTCACCGTAAATCAATGACAATGGGTTGCGTTGACGGGTTTCATCAAGTTGATATCTTGTGAGCATAGAGGTCTCGGTCGTTTCAATCCTTTCGTACGGGTGCGAGCTGTACCACAAACTTTTCCACGACAAAGGCGTAATCACAGAAATTTGTTGACGCGTAACGGTAATATCATCGCCTGAAGAAGCAATGGGAATAAACACCTCCCACACCGATCCAACGTGAGTTGCGAGCGCATCAAGATCAAACTCAAGCCGTAACGAAAGTTCTTCTTGTACACCAAACTCTTGGGGGATCATAACAGAAAGGGAGGATTCACTCTGCGTTGTGGTTAACACCTGACCATTAATTGTTGCGTTGGCTGACGAAACACGTTTACCGCCTAAATCGAACGAAAACTCAGTCAGATACGTGTTGTCGGTTTGACGAGAAAGATTAATTAATGCTTCAACAACCGTAGTTCCGTCTTCGTAAAGATGATACACAATATCAATCTGTTCGTTGTACGAAGATGCTTCTACTGTTTGAACACTTGCACCAACGGAAAGCATAAAAATGGCACACATACCAATAGAACATATACATGAGATATGGTTAATAACATTCATTTCGTCAGCCAGTATAACAAGGTACTGGTAAGCGTAAGAAGTAGTGCCGAAATAAGTATGGTGAGAATGATTGGAATTTCAAACGGTGCTATCAAAAACGATCCTCCGTTAATTCCACTAAACCAAAAAGTTTCGATGGAAAACCCGTAGATATAGCGAGTAAATGCAAAAAGCGCTAAACCGTGAAGCACAATATTACCAAACGCCATGGTCGCAATTTCAATTGGGACTCGCATAACTTTAAGCGTTGGACGCATGAGAAGACTAATTGCCCAGAGTACAATCGTCATTTTAAAAAACTCGATAATTCCACCGGTAGCCGTAATTCCTGGCACACCAACGATAACCACCCCTAACGCAACACCAACAATCAAAAACCGCAGGAGAAGTTTACGAAGCATACCTATATGGTAAGACACATGCACATAAACTATCAAGTATCAACAATCACAAGCTGTAATCCAGTTACGGATACGACAATCCAAAATCGTATAATAGATACTAGTTACGAATTACTAGTTACGAATTACTAGTTACGAATTACGAATTACGAATTATTATGCAACAATCACTACTTGAAACATCGATAAGCAAACTTCCCAAACGACCAGGCATTTACATCTTTCGGGATGAGACCCAAAAACCTCTCTACATAGGCAAATCCAAGTCAATTAAAGAGCGGGTAAAACAGTACTTCACGTTACGGTCACATCTTGGTAAACGAACACACAGGCTGATCAAGGAGTCAGTTTGCATAGATTACGTTGAAACCGAGACCGAATTTGAAGCACTTCTGTTAGAAGCAGACTATATAAAAAGGTACAAACCACCATTTAATACTCAGTGGAAAGACGACAAGCAATACCTCTACATAAAAATTCAAAACGCAAACGTTAAGAAAAAAAAAGGTATTACGGTAACATTGAATGAAAAACGGTGGCCGTATGTTTCAATTTCGAGGCGTATTGATGATCCTGATGCATTATTTTTTGGTCCATTTCCCAGTAGTACTATTGTACGTGCGGTACTTAGAACTCTGCGTCGAGTTTTTCCCTGGTGTAAATACGCTTCAGATAAAGAACACATAAACGCCAAACGACCTTGTTTTTACTCACACATTGGACTTTGTCCCGGGATTTGCAAAAACACTTCTACGTTAAAACAATACTGGGGAGAGATCGACCAGCTTGTTCGACTCTTAAACGGAAATAAAAAAAGTGTTCTAAAGCACTATGAAACATTAATGAACACGGCATCACGAAAGCTTGATTATGAAACCGCGGCACAACACCGAGACACGATTTCACAATTACACTACATTACCCAAAACTTTCACTCAGCACGTGACTACGCGGCAAACATTAATCTTAAAGAAGACGTTCGGGCAAAAGAAATTGTAGCCTTATACCGTGCACTTTTGTTGCAAGCCCCGCAAGATATTCATGCAGTAGTGATCGAAGGATTTGACATCTCAAACCTAGGAAAAACAAATACCGTGGGTTCACACGTTGTGTTTGTTGGCGGCGATCCCGAAAAAAGCAGATACCGACGGTACAAAATAAATCACAAAGATCTACCTGACGATTTTGCCGCAATGGGTGAGATGCTTTCGAGACGATTCAAAAAACTATCTTCGGATAAAAGCGAGCGCGTGGATTTAATATTAATCGATGGGGGAGCAGGACAACTTTCGGTTGCAATCCAGGCGGCAGAAAAATACGGGATTACTGTTCCCATATTTGGACTCGCAAAAAAAGAGGAAACGCTTGTCACTCAAACCGAAGATACGTATACGCAGTTTACGTTACCAAAAACATCAGAAGCACGTGCGCTTGTTCAACGGATTCGAGATGAGGCGCACCGTTTTGCCCAACGGTATCACAAACTTCTTAGGTCTAAACAAATGCTCTCATAAATTGTTAACAATTTGCCAAATTCAGTCAACACCTCTACAATGTCACCATGGATATCGTTATTCCCGCAATTCAGATTGTTGCCGCGATTCTTTTGATTACGCTCGTTCTCCTTCAAACTAAAGGAGTCGGGCTTTCTGGTGCATTTGGGGGCGGTGGCGAAGTCTTTTATACCCGTCGTGGTGCGGAAAAGATTATTTTTTGGCTTACTATTTTTGTTAGTTTAGTCTTTGTATCTGGATCACTCGCCAGCATTATTTTGCTTTAAATGCAATGAAAATCTTTTCGCGTACACTTATTGCGCACCCTCTTGTTCGACCACTACTGCTAAGTGTAGTACTTATTGTATCAAGCTATCTTATTGTCTCCGGCACTATCCGATATATAAAAACCCAAACGGCGTTGACATCAATCGGAATTGTTGGAACACCTCACCTTATCCATCCACTCTACCAATCGCTTTCACGCGTTGATAGCACTCTTGCACCGATTTTTTATCGGTCGCTTATCACGTTTGATGACTCATCACAGCCGCAAGCAGATCTAGCCGACTCATGGGAAATCTCAGAAGATAAACTGACCTACACGATCTACCTAAAACAAAACCAAGTCTGGGCGGATAAAAAACCAATTACCGCTGCGGATGTCGTTTATACCTACAGTCTACTAAATGACCCATCGTATGAAGGATCTGAAAAAAAACGATTTGCAGGAGTCACCATAACGCAAGTTAATGAGTTTACCGTTTCTTTTACGCTAACAGAAGCGTTTGCGCCATTTCTTGAATCGCTAAATCTTGGCGTTATTCCCCATCACATCTGGGAGGATATTAGTATTGCCGATATTCCTACGTCAATTTATTCAATCGAGCCAGTAGGTTCAACAGAATTTTCTGTCATTAAGGTAACCACCAAAGAGGATTCGATTTCCCACATGCGCATCAGAAACAATCGCACCAAACAAGAATATCTCTTGTTATTTCTTAACTCTGAGAAAGCATTATCAGACGCAATTAAAGTGGGCACCGTTGATGTTGGCCTGTTTACACAGATTGACTTAGCCTCCCAATTTTCGATGTGGAACAATGTGAGTACAACGGCTCACCAAGTTTGTGGAAGTAGCGTAACCTGGTTTTCAAACCAAGATGAAGCTGCAAACGATGCAGTTAGTGACCCCACGTTTAACGAAGCAATCGCAAGTCTATTTACACAAAGTGATGATTTACCGTCCTTACGGTATGCACTTGCAACTAATCATTGGGCTTACCAGGATGAAACGATTAATACGTCAAAAACACCTGAAGAAATAAGAGCTAGTTTTGCGGCAATCTCTACAGAAACGCCCCTTAAAGTGTCAATTATGCCTGATGTACCGCCATTTGTATCAATTCAAGACATTCAAAACGCATTTTCTGATTATGGTTTAAACACATCAATAACCTTAATTTCTAAAGAGAATGCACCGCAATTTTTATTTGACAAAGCCTACGACGTACTTATTGCACGCCAAGATTTTGGTCACGATCCTGATCAATATGTGTTTTGGCATTCCGCGCAAACTGATTTAAAAACGGGAGGGCTTAATATTTCAAATTACAAAAACCGCAGAATGGATAAAGCTTTGGAAGATGGTCGTTCAACGACAAATGAAGACTCACGGCGCGAAGCCTACGCAATCATGCAGCAACGTCTTGCAACCGATATGCCGGCATTGTTTTTTGAGTATCCAAACACCTATATTGTTTCACGCTTAAACTCAAACATAGAATCTTTTGACAGTTGTTTATGGCAAACAAGTGACTGGCTCAATAAGATATTGCAGAGATAGCCACTTGAGAATTGTTCTCACTAAAAATTACTACCGCAATCCAGTGTAGTTTACAAAGTAAACTACAAGTTTGCTGCGCAAACTTGAGTACAATACGAGGAAGGCGCGCAAAATGTTGGATACAACACCGCGGGTAAAAGAACATGGAGTTCGCCTTGTAAACTTAAGGGGAAATTAAGTTTGTTGAATAAACAAGTTAGATGAGACTTATTCTCACGGAGTGTAGTTTTGATTACAAAACTACTAAGAATTGCTACCGCAATTCATGGTGCCCTTGGCGGGAGTCGAACCCACAACCTCCTGATCCGAAGTCAGACGCTCTATCCAATTGAGCTACAAGGGCTAAAAGAAACTTTTCAAGTTTCATTTTTTTTGATATCTTCTATTTCCTATGTTCGCAAACTCCAATAACCAAAACCTACCGAATTGTTTGATATGTTCTATTTCCTACGTTCGCAAACTCGACCCCACCATTTTACCACTACGTACTCTAGCATATTCGTAATTTTCCATTTTCACACAAAACACCTATAATAGTGTCTCGAGGATTTTTGGACCTTCACACACGTAAAGGAACACGAAATGGCAATGAACAATTTTAAGGCCTTGCTTGATGAATATGGTGCATACCTGATCGATTCGATCTCTCTTAACGGTAACATATATTTTTTTCTTGCTGGTAGGGAAGTTGGACCAAACGAAATTGATTTTGTACTCATAGCCCTCATGGAAGATCACTGGATAAAAGCTCACCTGCCTGCCTCTGGATCGTCAACATTCTGGAGCATGGCATTACATGAAACACACAATGTACGATGGATCAAATACACCGATATTGTTGAAAAAGCTATCAAGACGAGCCTGAAACACCTTGTAAAAACCACCCCCATAGGTCCCGAAGAACTATTTCGTCCCGGTCACACAATCGAGATTGTTATGCGGTTATCTTTTTAGAAAGGGGAACAACCATGAACAAAAACAGACCGACACTTATCGAGCAGCTCCGTGCATACGGAATCGTTGATCGAATAAACAGGTTCCGTTTTTGGTGATACTCACAGCGCACCAACCTTTTCGGTGGACGCGCCAAGCGTTACACCAACACCAAGTAACGCCACAAAACAAAATAGGGACTGCACGACGAGTGCAGTCCCTAAATTTTAATCAACAATACGCCCTTCTTCTCGCGGGTTATTTATGGGCAGAAAAAGACGGTGGGGATTTTCATCTCGAGGCTTTCCAAGGCGTACATCGTTATAAACTGGAACGTCTAGTGGAACAGGATGATGCCCCACGTACACTATTGCATCACTCATTGCTGACCTCCCTGAACATGAAACTCAACAGGGTTAAGAACCGAAAGCCCGTGGGGTCCGAAGACGTTGCGACGGTATGCCGGATCTTTCTCTACCGCCAAGACCATGCCAGCAAGGCGGTCCAGAAACTCCCCATCAGGTTCTGGCAAGGTAGGGTATTCCTTATCACGAGTAAAAAACCCTACCAAGCTTTTGCTTTGCAGGCGATACCCGCCGAGAAAGATGCAATGCATAACGGCGGTATAAAGCTCCAGTTCAATGGTCGAAAAATCAAAACAATGATCGAAACCAGTGTGAAACGCCATATCAGGGATCGTATATTTTTTCTCAATCCCATCAACAAGAAAAATAAGTACGATTTCACCCGAACT
>CAYZXG010000015.1:14760-15899 GCA_964482365.1 uncultured Candidatus Saccharibacteria bacterium
AATCCAAATTTTGACGCCGATCCTGGACACCCAGGCAAATCGCAAACATGAAATCCCATCTCAAACCTCCTTGGTTTGAACAAACTTCGAATTTTGAATTTGCTAAAAACAGACCCGTAGTATACAATGTTCGCGAATTTAAAGCAAATTGATTAAGTAATAGATACTCATCGCAGTTTAATAATCCATTGAAAAGGAGAAATCTAGTGAAAACAAACAAAGAGCTTCGATTTTGGTACGAACTCGTCATGACGGTGATATTTCTCGTGCTGGTCATCGGCCTGGCCACTTAATCGCAAGTTAAACATTCAACTGAAAGGAACTTAGAATGTCTGAAAATGCAAAAAGTGTACGAGGTCAATTTTTGTTTGTGATTGTATTATGCTTATTCGTCATAGTTCTCGCTTTCTCTGTCTCAACTTGCAGTAGCTTCTTTGGTGGTGGTGAGATTCAGGCCTACGGAACTGTTGATTTTGTCGGGCCACACGAATACGGCCTGCAGGTGACCATCTCATACACTGACAACAATGGGGTAGAACAACAAGTGACCGGCTATAAGGACTTCTCAGCTCCAATACACGAAGATGACTCTGGGTGCTTTACCTTCATTCCGACCCGCAACAAGAACCTGGGAACCCTTACGGATTACAAACCTGGTCCATGTAGATGGTGAACTAATCTGTAGAAGTCCGTTTTCGCAAATCAAACCATTCAATCCTCAAGGAGGAAATGTATGGCAAGTCTATGGTAGGGTTTGGTTTTTTCATGTTGATTTTGTCTATTCTAGCGTTGATTGTGATCATCGGCATAGCCTTTTCCATCAACAGATCGATGGCGTGATCCAGACGGAGCCTAAACGATCACAATAAGCCTTAGATGTTAGCCTGCACTCGTTCATACGAGTGCAGGCTATTATTTTTTCTACAATTTGATAAATAGTTTCTTGTAATTTATTACCTCCTAAGGTTTGTAGGCGTAAATACCCCCAATCCCTGTGGACCAAAGACACAAGTCACCTGTTGAGGTTGGATTATTTTCATCACACAATCTCTCAAACGCTCTAGAAAAAGCATATCTGGTGTTGCCAGTGTGGGATATTCTTGATTCAAAAAAAATCCGACCCTGATATCCGAGCCTAA